>SDWN01000082.1 GCA_004195305.1 Neptunomonas sp.
AACCACCTGATACCATTCCGAACTCAGCAGTGAAACGATTTAGCGCCGATGGTAGTGTGGGGTCTCCCCATGTGAGAGTAGGTCATCGCCAAGCGCCTCTTTAGAGAATCCCTGACTGGAAACAGTCAGGGATTTTTGCTGTTTGGGCGCCGGGAATTCCAGCGCGGGTTTTGTGGGAGCCGTGTCCCAGGCGATTTTTGACCTGAGCGTGGGATTACAGCTGAAGCCCCATCCCGCCAATCGTACGCGTCCGGCAAACCCATCTTCTTCTTCGGCCATAATTCGGTAGCGTAGGTGCCCACCTATTCTTAAGTGGACACCTGTTATGACCCTGATAAGCGTGCCTAACACCCCTAAGACGCGTCGACGTTACCCTGCCGAGTTCAAATCTAAGATTGTGGCTGCCTGTCAGCAGCCGGATCTATCCATCGCACAAATCGCACTCAAGCATGACATTAATACCAACCTCGTCCATAAGTGGATCCGTAAGGCCAGACAACAGGAAACAGCGCCCATGGCGCCAGCCTTTCTTCCCGTTATTTTACCAGCTCAGTCCTGCACAACCGCGGTGCCTCCTGCTGATATGATCCGGATTGAGTTACCCCGCGAACGCGGGGCGGTCATCGTCAACTGGCCCGTCGCGCAGGCGGACTGTTGTTTGAGCTGGCTATAGGCGCTGCTGGTGCCGGTCCTGATAGCGCACTGGCCCGGGTGGTGACGGTGTTTGGTTCGGCTCGTCCACACTGCGCCTATCTGTTCGCCAACCGTCGAGCCAATCGGATGAAGGTGCTGATACATGATGGCCTTGGCATCTGGCTCTGCGCGCGCAGGCTCCATCAGGGAAAATTTCGCTGGGCTGAACTCTGGCGCGGGGATCAGCTGGCACTGACCCCCGAACAGCTCCAGGCTCTGGTGCAGGGATTGCCTTGGCAGCGCATTGGACCAAACGGGGCCATTTCGCTGGTATAGCCACCGGCAGACCATACTCTATCGTTGGGGGCCATTAGCCGGTCCGAGTATCGCCGGGACGGCTAAGTTCCGGCACACTCTCCGACATGATGCCAGCAACAGACCTCTCACAGCTCACCCACGATCAGCTACGCCTGTTAGCGTGCGAGCTGATGACGCGTGTCGAGCAGCAAGGAAAAGAACTCAGTCGAAGCCAGCTACGCAATGAGCAATTGACCCATGAACTGGCACTGCTCAAACGGCACCGGTTTGCCCGTCGCAGTGAACAGTTCGATGCACTGCAAATCAGTCTGCTGGATGAGGTCATCGATGCGGATATCGCCGCCATCGAAACAGAACTGGAACAGCTCCAACCCGAACCGGCCCCCGCTGCGCCCAAACAGAAGCCCAAACGTAACCCGCTACCGCCACAGTTCCCCCGGACTGAGATCCATCACGATCCCGACCATGCCCACTGTACCTGCGGCTGCCAGCTCAAGCGTATCGGGGAGGAGATCAGCGAGAAGCTCGATTACACCCCGGGCGTGTTCAGGGTAGAGCGCCATATCCGCGGCAAGTGGGTCTGCGGTCAGTGTGAAATCCTGACCCAAGCGCCGATGCCGGCGCATATCATCGACAAAGGAATCCCGACGGTAGGTTTGCTGGCTCAGGTCATGATCGCCAAGTATGCCGACCACCTACCGTTGTACCGTCAGGAACAGATCTTCGAACGTGCTGGCCTAAAGATCGCTCGCTCGACACTGGCGCAGTGGGTCGGAACCTGCGGCGTCCAGTTGCAACCCTTGGTCGATGCCCTGCGTGAGTCGGTTCTCAACGATTCTGTGGTGCATGCTGACGAAACGCCGGTACCCATGCTGGCACCGGGCAACAAGAAGACGCACCGTGCTTATATCTGGGCCTACGCGACTACGCCGTTCTCTGCACTGAAAGCAGTGGTCTACGACTTCGCCCCTGGTCGGGCTGGTGAGCATGCACGCAGGTTTCTCGGCGACTGGTGCGGTAAATTGGTCTGCGATGATTACGCCGGTTACAAGGCCGGCTTCGGACAGGGGATCACCGAGATTGGTTGCATGGCCCATGCTCGTCGCAAGTTCTTCGACCTGCATGCGGCTAACAAGAGCCAGATAGCCGGACAAGCGCTGGAATACATCGGTCAGTTGTATGGGATCGAACGTAAGGCCAAAGACCTGAAAACGGAACAAAGAAGGCTCCTACGCCTGGCCGAATCCCGTCCGATCATTGATGCGTTACATCGTTGGATGCAGGCGCACCGCCTGCAGGTGCCGGACGGGTCAGCGA
>SDWN01000377.1 GCA_004195305.1 Neptunomonas sp.
ATCGGCACGCTGTGAACATCGCTGCCCCACAGCATCCGCTGCAGTTCATTGAAGATCAGGATCAGGGCATAGGTCAGCAGCACCTGATACAGGTGATCGCGCCGGTACAGATAAGAGATTGCCAGCCGTTCCACTGCATAACCCAGCAGCAACGCTACTGGTAGGGCCAGCAGGATGCCGCTAAACAGGTTGTCGGTCAGACCGGTAAACCAGAACGCCAGGTAAGCACCGATCATATAAAAGGAACCGTGGGCCAGGTTGATGATCCCCATGATGCCGAAAATCAGGGTTAGGCCGCTGGCGACCAGAAACAGCAGAAAACCGTATTGAATACCGTTCAACAGTTGGATGAGATAAAAGGAACTGTCCATACAACCTCAGTTCATGCCTATACCCGATGACAGAGGGTATGGCCGACGGCGCAAAAACAGGATTGTCTCTGCGTAGCAGGGAAGAGCTTGCGCCAGCTGCGCTGCCACAAGCACGGAGTGATCGATTAAGACCACGTATTAAGCGATTTTGCAGCCTTCAGCCGGATCTTCCAGCGCTTCTGCGACGGTGCGCACCACCCTGTTCTCACCGTTAACCACTTCCCGCAGATAAATATTCTGAATCGGGTTGTGGGACTTGGAGAAGGTGAACTTGCCGCGAGGACTGTCGATGGTGCTGCTCTCCATTGCCGCGATCATTTCGGCTCTGGCACCGACACTGGTGTCACCCTGTACCGCGTTCATCCCCTGAATCAGCAGGTCACCGGCATCGTAACCCTGGACGGCGTAGACATCGGCACTGCGGCCGTAGGATTTTTGGAAGGCAGCACGGAAACGGTGGTTCGCGGGCAGATCGAGGCTGTCGGCATAGTGCAGCGTGGTGCGCACACCTTCGGCGGCGGCCCCTTGGGCTCCGGTGACGCCTTCGGTCAGGAAGCCTGCACCATACAGCGGGATCTTTTTGTTCAACCCGGCTGCGGCATAATCTTTGACGAACTTCACGGCACCGCCGCCGGCGTAAAAGGTGAATACGGCATCCGGCTCAAGGGCTGCTACTTCGGTCAGGTAGGCCTGAAAATCCACCTTCGGGAACGGGGTGGGGATCTCCTTGACGATGGTGCCACCGCCTGCCAGGAAGGATTGTTTAAACGCCGCGGCTACCTGCTTGCCAAAACCGTAGTTCCAGTACATCAGCACCACCCGCTTATGACCGTCTTCGAGCATCGCCGTGCCACCGGGGAAACCGGGCTGGAAGCTGGAAAATGAGGTGCGGAAGATATTCGGTGCACAGAGCGAGCCGGTTAGTTGATTGGCACCGGCATTGGGGATAACGGTGATAATGCCGTTTTTACGTGCCAGCTTCACCATCGACATGCCGACGACGGAATGTACCGGCCCGACCAGGAAGTCGACGTTTTCTTTTTTGATCAGCTTGTTGGTCAGTTCCGAGGCCTTGGGCGGCTTTGCTTCACTGTCGAGACTGACAATCTCAACTTCACGCCCTCCCAGTTGTCCCCCTGCTTGATGAATTCTAAGTTCCAGGGCGTCCTTGATGTTATTACCCAGTTTGGCGTAAGTGCCGGTATGGGGCAGCAGCAGCCCCACCTTGACTTTTGCCTGCCCGCCAATGGCAAACATTGAGGGGAAAAAGGTCGCTGCCGCAGTCAGCCCTGCGGCGCCTTTGAGTAGGGTACGACGGTTGATTCCGGACTTTTGTGAATCGCTCATTGGATACAGCTCCTGAGTTTAATTTGCCAGATTATTTTTGTTTTACAGCAGTTATTGTCGTCAGTCTGTTGATGTCAGCGCTGTTGTTTTTAAACATCTAACGCCCGTCGTGGTTTTAATTCCTATGGTCAGAGGGTTAAAAGAGGGTTTTATAGTGACCCAGAATTCAGTCTCAACTCAGTTGCTGCAGCCGCATTCACAATCAGCAACGTGTTGGCTTTTGAGTTCGAAGCGTTTGATCTTGCCGGTGGGCGTTTTTGGTAGCGCGTCGACAAACTCGATCCAGCGCGGATATTTATAGTGCGCCAAGCTGTTTTTGACGTGGTCTTTGATCTGCTGCTTCAACATTTCCGATGCCGTGCTGCTCTGGGTGAGTACCACGTAAGCTTTCGGCTTAACCAGCTTGTCGCTGTCGATATCCGGTACCACGGCACATTCGACGACTGAGTTGTGCTCGATAATGCAGGCTTCGACTTCGATGGGGGATACCCAGATACCGCCAATTTTTAGCATGTCGTCGCTTCGGCCTGAATAACAGAAGTAACC
>SDWN01000381.1 GCA_004195305.1 Neptunomonas sp.
CCACTATTCTTCGCAAATGACCGAATAATCTGACTCAAAATGAGCCTCTCTCGCTACGATCGCTATTCTCGGACAACCTCCTAGAAAGACTCCTTTTAAGCAGTTTTTTATCTCACAAGCGGTTAGCCTATTGAATTCGATGGCCTATTCTATATAACTGCAACAACGCATCCTCTGCGCATAAGCCTTTCAGGATTACGTCCATGCACCTAACGCTGTTACCCCTCGCATCACTGCTGGTCAGCTGCTTTATCATGATGCTGGGCAATGGCCTGATCAACATCCTGATACCGGTTCGCATGGGCCTGGAAGCGATGAACACCGATACTATCGGTCTGGTTTTGTCGCTGTATTTTGTCGGCATGCTGACGGGCAGTATTTATGCCCAGCATTTAATCACCCGGGCCGGCCATATCCGCATGTTTGCCGGCTGCCTAGCGCTAGCGGCAGTGAGCATCCTGATCTGCAGCCTCTATACCGACGCCATATTGTGGGGCGGCATGCGGATCCTGATCGGCTTCTGCAACGCCTGCGCCTTTACGGCGATGGAAAGCTGGCTCAGTGAAATCTCCACCAAGGAGAACCGCGGCCGGGTCTTGGCGTTCTACCAGGTGGTCGTTCTGGGAGCACTGTTCAGTGGCCAATTTCTGATGAATATTGCCAGTCCGCAAGGCACCGTGCTGTTCGTACTCAGCGGCATCTTGCTCTGTGCGTCCATCGTTCCCGTTGTACTCAGCCGCAATAGTGGTCCGGTGGTAGCAGAGGTGGAGTCGATGTCGTTGCTGGCACTGTTGAGGATATCGCCGCTGGGCGTCGTCAGCTGCTTTATCTCCGGATTGATCTATTCGGCGGCGTTCAACCTGCTGCCGATCTTTGCCAGTGACTTTGGTATCGTCGACTTTCAGTTATCGCTGTATATGGGCGCCGCCATCATGGGCGCTTTTATCCTGCAATTTCCGGTCGGTTACCTGTCCGACCGGTTTGACCGCCGCACGATCCTACTGATCATCCTGGTGATCTCGGCACTGGCCGGATTCAGTATCAACCTGTTGGCCGAGCAGAACTGGTTCTGGCCCATGTCGATAGCCACCGCGATAACCTGCGGCATCATCGCCTGTACCTATCCGCTGAGCATTTCCGAGTCGTTCGATAAGCTCCGCCAGGGTGAGATGGTCGCCGCGATGGGTTGCCTGATTCTGGCCTTTTCGATCGGCGGTATTATCGGCCCCTATTCAACCGCCATGATCATGAAGCTGTTCGGTAACGCAGCCCTGTTTTGGTATCTGGGCGCGATCCAATTATTGTTGGGGATTTTTGTGGTCTATCGGATGTCGGTCCGGGTCGCACTGCCGGCCGAACAGCAGGAGCCCTTTGTGATGCAGAGTGCGGTAGCCGCCGTCAGCATCGATATGGATCCTCGTACCGAGTACCTGGAGCCCGAACAGCCCCTGAGCCAGGAAGCATTGATGGCCACCGAAGTCGCCCACTCAGACCCCGCCGCGGCGGTGAGGATGACCCGGGCAGTCGCCCTGTCCGCCTCGGATCAGGGTGCTGCTATCGCTGGCGCAGTGGCCTCGGTAGACGGCATCGATGTGCTGCGGTTCTATAATGTCATGCTCGAAGCCGTTCCCGAACAGATCTTGGAGATCACCGTCGCCATGGTCGCCTCCAAACCGGAATGTGCCTACGACCTGGTCAGCCAGCTGGCGCTGTCGATGCCGGACAAGGTCGTCGAAATCGCCGCTGAGATAGGCCGCACCTTGCCGGAACTACGCCTGGAAATGGCCCGTATAGCGGTTGAATCAGCCCCGGAGACCGCCGTTGACGTGGCCGACTATTATGCCCAGGTGCTGGCAGAGGAATATGAGGCGGTACGTCCTGCTGACCGCGAAGAAGATACCAGCGAACAGGTGGCCATCGACCTGGTTGCGCAAATCTCAGACCTGGTACCCGAGCAGGCGGCGGATATAGCCGTCGCGGTTGTCGAAGCGATTCCTGACACTGCGGTCCCGGTCGCAGCGGAGTATGCCAATACCCTGTCGGAGGGCCACAGCGACGCGTCTATCGAAGCGATGATCGAATCGGTAGAGCACATCCATACACCGCAAGAAGCAGCCGAAGAACTGAACCGGGACGCGGTGGAGTTTGTTTCCCGCTTGTCAGAAGCCGCGCCGGAGCAATCACTGGATATTGCAGGGGCCGTTGTTGAGGCGATGCCTGAGTGCGCCAGCGACGTGATCGACGAGATCAGCGCAGGCGACGA
>SDWN01000614.1 GCA_004195305.1 Neptunomonas sp.
GGTCGGGCTTCAGCCTGACGCATGCTGCACCCTGATCGAAAACAACCCAAATCCACGAAGGAATATTGGGTTTTTGGGTGCGTCATCCCGACATAGAGACCCCCCTGAGGGTTCTGTCAGAATAAAACCGACTCACAGGGATAATGTGGGGACTCACCCAATAAGGCGTCCAAGTATAATAAATGATCGGCTTGCCCGATTGATACTTAGTCAGCGTATCGGCAATGATCGCAGAATAGGCGCCTTGATTATGGGTGACGGTACCGCGCAGTTCGTAGGCATCCATATGATGTTCAATAACGAGCTCACAACCCCAACCCGGCACACACCCGGCGAGATCGGCTTTGCCATTGCCATTGCTGTCAAATCGCTTCGCCACGGACGGATCCTGTAATTGACCAATATTGGTAATGCCGCTGTCATAGGACTGCTTGTCCACGAGATACCCCTGTAGGGCTCCACTAACAAAATTCCCCAACTTGGTCAGCCTTTTGCTCCCCCCGGCTTTGTCGAAATAGCGTTGGTGCAACGGATCCCAGAATGAAAAATTGACATCCCCGTCGCCGTTGGCAACAGCAAGTGGCACTATCACAGAATCGACTTCTCTTGACTTTTTGATCTTGTAACCGAGTTCCTCCATCGCTTTCAACATAATTCGAGTCTGGAACTTCTCTTCGAAGATGGAGTTTTCCACTGCCGTCACAGATCGGCCTGCGCCCGGCTTGTCGACAGAAGCCAAAGTGGTACCAGGTAGGCATAGTGCGAGCCCTGTCATCAGGACTGCAGAGGTTTTTTTGATCGTATTAAGCATGCTTTGCATTACAAGTACTCCAGGTTTATATTTATTATCTGGTCACAGCTCAAATGGCGGCTGATTTGCTTGGTCACTGCTTTTTTCAAGATTTTCCGTGAAACTTATGCCCCAAAAAGGCTCCGTACCAACGCGTTTCATCCTCCTTGCAATCGTTCAACATTCTCCGACATGAGGGGGACCGAATACCTCCGTGGCCTAAGCGCCGGGCGGTACCAGCACCAGTTTTCCGACAAACTTCTTGGCCATAAAATCCTGCTGCGCTCCGGCGATCTCATGCAACGGATAGCTTTTCGACAGCAATGGGCGCAACTCTCCCTGCTCGATATAGCGGATCAAGTTTTCAAACACATGGCGTGGCTGGTAGGTGCAACCGAAGAAGCTCAGATCTTTCAGATACAGGGTGCGAACATCCAGCTCCACCATGGGTCCGCCGATCGCACCGGCCACAGCGTAACGTCCGCCACGACGCAACACATCCAGCAGCTCCGCCCATTGTGGCCCGCACACCAGGTCGATGATCACATCGACCGACTCACGGCCCAGCGCCCCAGTCAGGCTCCCGCCACGATGAACCACCCGATCGGCCCCCAGCTCTTTGACGGCAGCAGCCTTATCAGCCCCACATAAAGCAATCACCACCGCCCCTCGTCGCTTGGCCAGCTGAATGGCGGCCGACCCCACCCCTCCAGAAGCCCCCGTAATCAACACGCGCTCTCCTGCTTTCACACCGGCTCGTTCAAGCATGTTTTCTGCGGTCGAATAGGCACAGGGAAAGGTGGCAAGTTCGCAGTCGCTAAGATCACTTGAGACCGGGTACGCCTCGTTCGCCACCGCAACCGCATACTGTGCAAAGCCGCCGTCACACTCGGACCCATAGGTGATACAACTGAAACTCTGGTCACTTTCCGGCAATTGTTGCAGATTACGAATCAGCACTCGCTCACCAATGCGCTGATCAAGAACGCCCTTCCCCACGGCGACGATCTCGCCACAACAATCGGCTCCTTGAATCCGTGGAAAGCCCAGCGGAACACCCGACCAGCTGGCATCCTCATTCGATGCAGTCTCAAAGCCGTGCTCTGCTCCAGAATTGGTCTGCCCTGTGACCCCTTTGGAGTACCAGCCGATACGGGTATTGATATCCGTATTATTGATAGCAGCGGCTCCCACCCGGATTAGAACCTCGCCCGACTCCAGCCTGGGAAGCGGTAAATCCTCCCGGTATTCCAGCTTGTCCAGCCCACCGTGGCCGGTCAGCAAGACACCCGCCATGCTCCGGGGTAGTGAAAATGCGCTCATATCGACCTCCTGGAAAGCTAACCATTGTTAAACAGCTGAAAAGCTGAGAAATAAACACGCTGCTCAGGTTCTGTCTCTTATACACATCT
>SDWN01000621.1 GCA_004195305.1 Neptunomonas sp.
AGATGTGTATAAGAGACAGGGTAGACTGAGGATCCTCTGGGGAGAGGAGTAGACCAATGCAGAATCCCGACCTGGTTCGCCGAATCCAGACCGGACACGGGTTGTTGCTCGACGGCAGCGATCCGGCCTTCACATTCATGGACGTGGCCAAGCTGGTAGCGTTGCTGGCAAAGGGTGAAGAGACACTGGCGGATATATACGGCATCAACCTTGTTCAGGGCCAGCGCCTTCCGTTGATTCTAATTCCCACCACCGCGGGCACCGGTTCAGAAGTAACCATGTCTTCGGTCATTACGGCAGGAGGCGGGGTAAAGAAAGCCGTACTCTCGGATAAGCTCCTGCCAGATGTGGCACTGCTCGACGTCGAGCTGACCCTGGGATTACCCCCCATGGTGACCGCCACGACCGGCGTTGATGCCATGGTGCACGCTATCGAGGCATACACGACCCTTAACCCAAACCATAACCCCCTCTGCGATGTGCTGGCCAAAGATGCATTGCTACGGCTTGGGGCAAACATCAAGCAAGCCGTGGAGGATGGCAGCAACCTGGCGGTTCGAAGCGAGATGCTCTTGGGTTCCATGCTGGCCGGCCAGGCATTCGCCAATTCATCGGTGGCCGCCGTGCATGCACTGGCCTACCCGCTGGGCGGGATCTACCATCTGTCTCACGGGCTCAGCAACGCGCTGGTGCTGCCCCACGTTATGCGGTTCAACCAGACCCAGTGTTCTGACAAATATAGTGCACTGGCAGCCTTGGTATTCCCGCAACTGGCAGAGATCGATGAGCCATCTGATCGCTGCAACGCGTTTATCACTGCACTGAACGAGCTTAATAAAATCTTGGGATTGAAGGTGCGATTGAGGGACTACGATATTCCTGAATCCGCACTTCCCCACCTGGCTAGCGAAGCCATGAAACAGACGCGGTTGTTGGTAAACAACCCCCGTGAAGTGACAGAAGCCGATGCACTGTCGATCTACCAAGCCGCCTGGTAATGAGGGCAGTCAAATGACCGACCATTCAAGCATCGAAAAAGGTATTTAAAAGCCGCTCCGACTAGCGGCACATCATCACCATTCCAACACATAGGATGGATAATGATGTCTATGGTCGCGTCAACAAGGTGCAGTATTACAGCTACGTCGTTACCGCCGTCAATCGTTACCTGATCGATCAGGGTGTGCTGGATATCCATCACAGCGAAGTGAACGGGCTGTAATACTGCCTCAGTATCGGCTTCCCGGAGGATGTCCCGGCGGTGTCACCGGATCCAAACTGGGTAATAGCTCAGAGCGCTACGAATTAAGCACGACGAAACAGATACTGCTGCCCAGGGGCACTTCATTCATGATTACGGCGACCGGGCCAGCAACGAACGGTGGCCACCCTGATTCCTTTCAACACGGAAAGCGAAGCCATGGCCAACGACACGCCCTCGGGTTTAGCCGCCTATTTCTATTCCAAGGATATCGGTCGAGTGTGGCGTGTGTCCGAAGCGCTGGAATACGGCATGGTGGGGATCAACGAAGGCCTCATCTCGACTGAGGTGGCGCCGTTTGGCGGTATTAAAGAGTCTGGTTTAGGACGCGAGGGATCAAAATATGGAATCGAGGACTATATCGAACTCAAGTACCTCTGTATGGGCATAAGCCAGCCAAGTATTCGTTAGTCTCTATATTCCGTTGCTGTACTTTTGCCCCGTTTAACGGGGCTTTTTTTGTTTGCCCAGCGCAGCTGGAAAACCCGGCCTTCTGCAAGAAGAAGGCGTCCCCTCGGCCGAGGGGAAGGCAATCCGAATGGCAAGGGCGTCACTGGTAACTGTGGGGACTGAAGGCACCGAGCGAAGCGACAAATGAGCCGTAGGCGAGAGCGAACGCAGTGAGCGGTAACCCATAGGAAGTGAGTGGTACATAGCGCAACGGCCTTATCTTTAAACTCTTGCGGATACTGCTTGTAGCTACGTTTCTGTCCCATTAAGTCACCTTAATGACTGACGATTACTGTCTCTCATTAAGGTGTCCGATGTATTCAACCAGAACAGTACGAGGTGTTTGATAGGTCATAACACAGGTTTGTGAGAGACAATAATTTGATTCAGATATCCTTAAGGATGTCTTCAAAAAATCAATACCAACATCAAAATGATTGATGATATCTTGATTCTCGGTTGGTAAATAAATAAGCCTTTTTGTGCACTGCTTCTCACTTAAAGCCTATAGC
>SDWN01000849.1 GCA_004195305.1 Neptunomonas sp.
GACAAGGGACTCGCGCTCAATGTCGAGCTCGACCGGCAGCTATGCGCCGCGGTCATCGGCGACCGTCGCAGCCTGATCCAGATCCTGATAAACCTCTGCGTTAACGCGATAAAATTTACCGAACAGGGTCAGATCGAGTTAAGAGTCCGTAGCCTCAGCAATAGCGGTCCGCAAACCCGGATCCGCTTCGAGGTCGAAGATAGCGGCATCGGCGTTGCGGATACCGCCAGGGATCGCCTGTTTCAGCATTTTTCTCAGGCAGACTCCTCGATCACCCGCCGCTACGGAGGTACCGGTCTGGGCTTGTCGATCTGCAAGCGGCTGGTCGATCTGCATCAGGGGGCGATCGGATTTCACAGCGAAGAGCATCACGGCAGTGTTTTTTGGTTTGAAATCGACTACGCCGTTTGTGACGCCACGACACTCTCATCCACGATTGCAACAAATCCAACCGCGCCTGATCCGGCCACACTCCTGCGGATCCTGCTGGTAGAAGACACGGAGATCAATCAGCGCGTCGCCCGGGGATTACTCGAACATGACGGCCACCAGGTCGACAGCGCGCCGGATGGCTACAGCGCATTAGTAATGCACGATAGCAACCACCACGACCTAGTGCTGATGGATATACACCTGCCCGATATGGACGGCATGGAAACGACTCGCAGGATGCGCCAGCACCCCGACCCACAGAAAGCCAACATCCCTATCGTCGCCCTGACGGCGAGCATGACCGCCGCTGAAATTGACCAATACCACGCCGCCGGGATCGATACGGTACTGGGCAAGCCTCTGTTACTCGAACCCTTACGCCAGCTACTGCTCAGGCTATCCCTGTCACCTGCGGACCTGTCATCCACAGACACTGCGCAAACAGACCCATCGCATCCAAACCGGCTAGACGCGGAACGTGCTCAAGCAGCCCCCATACCCACGGCGCGCTCATCTGTTGCCGCGGATGCTGTGACAAACGATCAGACTCCGGTCGAACCGTTGCTCGACTCTTTGCTCGACCAAGCACTGCTACAACAGCACAGGGATGCATTGGGAGAGGATAAATTTAGCGACTTATTAGGGTTTTTATTCCGACAATGTGATGCGTTGTTCGCCGACCTGGCAACCGCACTGGTCGAGCAGAATTTCTCAGCGGTGGCCGATGCCGCCCACAAACTCGCGGGCGCCAGTGCTAATTTCGGCCTGACGGCACTGAGTAGTGCCTGTCGTGAGATTGAACAGCAGAGTGCTCAGAACGCAAATCCGGCACTGGCGGACAGAATCAAAGCGGCCAATCAACTCTACCGCCAAAGTCAGCAATTATTAGCCCCGGTTATTAACCCAGACAAAGAGCTGACATCCGCATCGACCAGTCGGTAACGGCAGGCCACCATGATAAAAACCGGGCCTCATCACTGAAGACCGGTTATCGCTGTGGTTAATTTTGTCTTAGCGCTGGGACTCAGAAGCGCCGAGTACTTAGAACGGAACGATGGCAATAACCTGGAAGTAGGTATTGGTATCGCTATTACCGATCTGGCTACCACCACCACTCAGGGTGCTGTTATCGGGCGAGTAAAAGCCGAGCAACGGGCTGATAATCAGGTGGTCATGCGCCACCCATTCGGCGTACAGGTTGATCTCCTGGCCATCCAACCCCCCTGTCCCGCCGGAGGTATCACTGAAATCAAACCATAACGCGCCCAGCGCCAGGGTTTCACTAGGAGCAGCCTTCAGCGCAATATGCTGCACATCGGCATCGCTGTTAAAAGGACCTGCGTAATTGGCAGCCACTTCACCCTGGAACCAGGTGCCGTAGCCGCGGTTAAAACCAAAGAACAGCGGGTCAAAGCCCGCATCAAAACTGCTAAAACGGTAGTTCACGCTGGGTGACCAGGGCAGATCGGCGAAGGTCCAGCCAGCCTCAACATAGTAAGCATCGGCGTCTGGGCGAGTTTGATCGCCCTGCGACTGATCGACGAACTCTGCCGAGAGGAACAAACCTTCAACCCCGGCACTGCCTTGAGCACGAACACTCAATGTCTCTTGACCATCACGGTGGGTGAGCCCCAAAAATCCGGCGCTGTTGGCATCGACCCCAAGCCCTTCAATATAGGTTACCGCGAGGGTACCCGGATCCGCGACGTACTCGAGGTTGATCCCCCCCAACTCCATCATCCCCTGCCCTGGATTATCCGACTCCAGCCAGAAGATATCGGTGCGCAGGCCCGCCTGCCCCCCCAGCTTAACCACCACCGTCT
>SDWN01000375.1 GCA_004195305.1 Neptunomonas sp.
ATCTACATCGACGACGACCCACTAAAGTCATTTCACTCAACGAGACACACTTTCTGCACCGCCCTGGGTCACACTAATATCAGCGACCGGATGTTGTCCGATCTGATGGGGCACAGCAAGGAATCAATCGCCGGAAAGGTCTACACCAAAGAGCAACTGATCAAAACGAAGCTCGAAGTGATTAACCGGATCGACTACGATGTCGACTTTGTTGGTATTCTTGGCCACTGGGATGACTGGCATTAGTTGCTGGCGGCTGTGCTACTGACTGGTTCCGGGTGGGAGTTGCTATATCAACTGGCGGGTCGATCTCTCAGGATTAAAGCAAGGTCAAGGGCTGGCCTCCGGCAGATCAGCCTTACAGCCACACCCTGCCCCACCTCGCTAACGCTCGGCGGGGTATAAAATAGCACACTCATTAAAGCCTGTCAAGCTTAAAATGAGGCCATATTCATTTTACTTCCAGCTATATAGACCCTGAATTTTACTTTCACGGGTGTCGGCTTGGGTCAATCGATATGGGTCTCGATAACCACAAACAGGCCGCCCCGACCTGCCAGGGAGGTACTAGGGGCAGGGTCTCGGGGAGATCGTCGCTCTACGGGGCTCCTGCGGCCTCGCCTATTGCTTCCCGGTCTCCATGCGGTTGATAACGCGGCTTACTCCTGCTGGGGACCATGATCCGGCCTTGCCTCGGGCGCCCAGTATGCCCTCTGTGTTCAGCTGCCGGGCTATGGCGTTCAGGCTGAGGCCTTCCTTCTGTAGTCGAACGATCTGCGGGTATCGGTCCTGGGCGAACTGGTCAGCCTGGGCTTTGCGGACCTGCTCGGCTACCTGGTGCCCCTTCACGGTCCCAGCCTCGGTTAGGTTGTTGGTGCCGAGCTTGGTTCCTCGGGCCTTGGCCCGTGCTAGTGCTGCGCGAGTGCGGTCGCTGATGGCCTGGGCCTCATGCTCGGCAACTGCAGCTAAAATATGGATCGTCAACCGGTTGGCCGTGGGGAAGTCAACAGCCAGGAAGTCAACGCCGGACTCCATGAGCGCCGATACGAACGCAACATTACGCGCTAGGCGGTCGAGCTTGGCGACAACCAGTGTTGCTCCTGTCGCCTTACATCCTGCCAGGGCCTCACGCAGCTGGGGCCGGTCGTTCTTCTTCCCGCTCTCGATCTCGATAAACTCCTGCAACAACTGCCAGCACCCGCCATTCAACCAGCTGCTGACCGCCTCGCGCTGAGCCTCCAGGCCAAGGCCTGAGCGCCCTTGCTTGTCGGTCGAAACCCTTAAGTAGCTGATGAATTTTCCTGCCGCCATGGTGCCACCTCCCTAGCGTATCATTAGCCTGTACGTTCGTTTAGCGTAACGATATGCTCTGGACCCGGAGATGTCAACAAAAAACAAATATATAAAAGATTCTCCATCAAATCATCATTTAAGCTATCTGCCTAAAAAACAACAGGTTTTGCTGATCAGTGTTCGTGTATTTACGATAATTTTCAACTAATTCCGCATTAACCGGTTTACTCAAAAGTCGCAATCGGTAACTATATTAGAAAGTTCGGCCCAAGCCAATAAGTTGACCCGTAAGCGACGAGAAAGGAGATTTGAAATTGCTGGCTAGAAAGGTACCAAAATGCAAAAAACGACCACGAGGATGGGCCTCGGGCCGAATTTTGCGTAAACCCTTACAGGAAGGAATTACGGGATGATTACACTCACCCTGGTCAAACTTCTCATTGTTACACTGCCGCTCGTACAGACGCTCTTAGAGCTCCTGCTTCAAGCAATCTGAATTCAGGCGGGGCTGCAACCCTAACTGAAAACCTCTACCCCCGAAGCGACTACTCAGTTGCTTCGGGGTTTTTAGTATAACGCTTATAAACATATCATATGTCGAAAACCGGTGTTAGTGGTTTCTTCAATGGTCTCCAGGCGCGCCATTTGAGCGGTATTCCCATGATATAGGGGGCGAACCCTGGTAGTCAGCAATCTGTTGTCCCAGCACTGGAACAACAGATTGCTGTTAATCAACAGACTTCCGACCACCACCGCCACTACGTACCAACCGCTCCTTCGCGATGCGCTTAGCATCCGAGATGATGCTGTAGCCAATGGCGATCTGTTCGGCGGCTACGCGAGTTGATCTTTGTGATGAATTCTGTTGTCTCAGTTCTGAGACAACAGAATCGGGTGGTTTTCTTATCTGCCGCTCCTTCGCCTCAGCCTCCAACAGCGGCAGCATGTCCACCGC
>SDWN01000608.1 GCA_004195305.1 Neptunomonas sp.
TGCAATACCTGCACTTCCACCATCCCTGGCGGTCGGCAGGTATTTGCTCCTGCAATACCTGCACTTCCACCATCCCTGGCGGTCGGCAGGTATTTGCTCCTGCAATACCTGCACTTCCACCATCCCTGGCGGTCGTATGCCCCGAGAGCCATGGATGGCGTGAGGGGCGATGCCTATGCCTGCGCTAGCCGCTTGGCCGCGGAAAAATCTGTCTTCCCCGAACCTAGCTTAGGCACGGCATCGACCGCCAACCAGCGAGATGGAACCATCAGTGCGCTGGCGCCATTAGCGAGCATCGCGCGCTTAATGTCCGCGACCTCCAGTTCACCTTCATGCAGCAGGGTGATCGATTCACCTTTTTTGTCGCAAGGCAGGTTGATGGCC
Organism: Neptunomonas sp.; assembly: GCA_004195305.1. Lineage (GTDB taxonomy): Bacteria > Pseudomonadota > Gammaproteobacteria > Pseudomonadales > Balneatricaceae > Motiliproteus. Next base: position 385 of record SDWN01000608.1, read on the forward strand.
ACCAGTTCCAGGTCCGTTTGTGGCAGCGCATTGCGAACCCATTGTTCCAGCTCACTGAGGCTGATCATCTCGCCAGCTATTTTGGCAAAACGTGAATAGCGGTCCAGAATGGTGAGGAAGCCCTGCTCGTCGATCGAGCCTTTGTCGCCGGTAACATACCAGCGTTGACTATCGATCTGCTTTAGCACTTCGGTATTTTTGGTCGGATTGTTGAGATACCCCTGCATTACCTGGACCCCGCCAATCAGAATCATCCCCGCCTCGCCGGTGGTCAGCTCTGCATAGCTTTCTGGGTCAACTATCCTGAAACTGGTGCCGGGGAGCGGCATGCCGACGGTGCCCTGTTTGCCGCCTTGCTGGACCTGCCAATAGTCGGTATCGAGGGCATCGGGTAGATTGACACTGGCGACAGGGGTGGTTTCGGTACAGCCGTAACCCTCAAGGATTGACTTGCCGAATTTGCTCTGAAAACTGTCGCGTACGTCCGGATTAAGACGTTCGGCACCGGAAACGACGATCCGTAACGTGTCAAACATCAGTGGATGAACTTTGCTATTACGGGCAAACAAACGCAGGAAGGTCGAGGTTCCGCACATCACGGTTGCCTGGTGTTTGGCCACTGCCTTGGCTATGCCCACCGCATCGGTCGGATCCGGATGGCAGATCATCGGCAAGCCTTCGATCAATGGTAAGAACTGGGTTACCGTCAAGCCGAATGCATGGAACAGCGGTAACGACGCCATCACTGCATCATCATCATTCACATTCAACACGTCGGCGGCCTGCTTCAGGTTGGCCATAATATTACGGTGGCTGAGCATGACGCCTTTGGGTGCGCCTTCGCTGCCGCTGGAGAACAGAATCGCGGCGGTTGCCTGCGGATCGCGCTGCTTACACAGCCAGCGCGACAGGATCGATGCCGGCAGCAGTCGGGCCAGCAGCCAGTTGCGCAGCAGTTCGCCCTTACCGATGGTCTGCTTCATCTCTTCCAGGTAGACCACCTGCACCCCTGCAAACAGCGGTGCCAAGTCCAGGCCGCGTTTGGCCAGCTTGCTGATAAAGCGTTGCGAGGTATAGATAGTCGAGATCTGCGCCTGTTCAACCGCTGATTGCAAGGCGTCAACGCTGGCGGAGTAGTTTAGATTGACCACCGTTTTTCCGGCCATCAGTGACGCCATGTTAGCCAGCACGCCGCCGGCACTGGTCGGCACCAGCAGGCCGACCCGGGGTTCGGGGCTAAGCGTACTGATCCGGCGTGACATCGCCATGGCACCGGCCAGTGCTCCCAGGCCCGACAGGGAAGGGCTGAGGCTATCGGCGATGGCTAGATTGCTACCCTGCTGTTTGGCCGTACTGATCCAGGCCTCGGGCAGCGTCGGCAGTTGTTCGACATAGCTCTGCCAGGAGCTGACCGACAGGTCGAATACACGTCGCTTGAGCAGGTCGACCGAGGTGTCTTTATCCAGCGGTGCACCAAAGGAGACCACCAGATCACGTTTGATACCACGTGAACTCTGGCGCTTGAGCCGCTCGGAGGCGCGTGAGAACTTGCTGCCCCATAGCCCGCGCAGATAGAAGGGTACGATCTGAACCTGCGCGTCGGCGTCTTTGCAGGCCAGTTCATAACCGCGTCTAAACTCGGCCAGGTGGCCGGTACGGCTGATGCTGCCTTCAGGGAAGATACACACCACTTCGCCGGCGTTGAGCGCTTCGGTCACTTTTTGCAACGACTCACGGCTCTTGCCCCCTTGTTGAATCGGTACGCAGCCCATCAGTTTCAGAAATCCGTTCAGGTACCACTTGTCATAGATCGATTTGAGCATCACAAACCGAACCGGACGCGGGCTGGCGATCTGGATGAT
>SDWN01000610.1 GCA_004195305.1 Neptunomonas sp.
ATGGTGCTCCACCGCAGTGATCAGGTAGTGGCTGTTGCAGGCATCGCGTGGGTGGCCCTGCAGTGCGAAGGCGTAACCGGGCGTCAGGCGGCTGATGTCACTGCCCCCGGCACCCTGACAGCGCTGGCTGTTGAAGGCTTGTAAGCGGCTCTGCGCCAGTTGCTGACCGTGCTCAGGCGTTTGAAACACGCCGGGGTAATCGTAGTACTCTAAGCCCTGGTCCAAACCCTGATCCAGGCTATCGTGCGCGACCCTGGCCGCAGCGTCGAGTTTGAGGGTCGGCTTACGGAAATCGTAGCTACGCAGCTGTACCCGCCCGGTCGCCATCGATTGACGGTAGCGGAACCTGAAGATATGCGGCCTGCGCAACGTACCTTGGCGGTCCGGGTAATAGGGCAGGTAGGGGTCACCGGGCAGATAAGGATTGGCCGGGGAGGCGTCACTCATCACCAGGATATGCGTATCGTGCAGGTGTTCGAAGTAGAAGTGAATGCCTTCCGCTTCCAGCAGACGCTGACAGAAGTTAAGCTCGGATTCTCGATACTGGACGCAGTAGGCGTAGACAGGATAGTCACGTTGCAGCTCGAAACGGAATTCGTCGGCACTAAAACCGGCCTCATCCAGCAGCTGGCTGAGGATCTGGACCAGGCTGCGCTGCTGAAAGATGCGGCTGTTGTGGCGGTACCCCAGTAGCGCCAGCTTGGGCACCAGGGTCAGCAGGTAGTGGCTCAGTCGCGTGCCCTGTTCTAGCAAAGCGGCGCTACCGATGATCCCGTGGATAAAGCGCGGTGATGCCTCTTCGTCACAGGCGGGATCGAGCAGGGTCACGACCGCGTGCTGCCCAAGCAGAGAGTCGAGGACTACCTCGGCGTCTTCGCAGACCAGCGTGAGCTGAAAGCTGAACGGCTGGGAGAGCGTTTCTTTGCCCTGTAACGACAGCAGCTGAAAATTATCATCGGCGTCACGGATCTCGATATGAAAACGTGCGTCGCTGGTGCGCGGAAAAACCATGCGTGTATCCTTACTGGCATGTTGTTCGCAGATGAAACTAAAGGCGATCCCTCTCTAAAGAGGATTATATTAGCAAGTAGCGGTTTGGTATTTCCAGACTTAGTTGTGTTTCAGCGACAATGATTTTCACCGGCATCGCTCCTCCCGGACTCCGACATGCGATAACGCCCCGCCAATTCGAGCGCCTGACCGAGTTAACGGGGTCATATAGAAATGGAACTCATTTAAGCCTGTCCGGGTATGCAGCAGTCGTTGTTCCGCTGTGTTTATGCCGACTGGGTCAGGCCGCAGGTTCGGTTGCTCCTTGCAGGAGGCATTCAGAGATGTTTTCAAGGGGGGGAGGGCATCCTTGTAGATAAACCCCTTAGACTCTATCGCTTGTGCGCTCTATACTACTCGTTTCATCAAGTAGCCGTCTTATAGAGAATGAATAAACCTCAATCCCTGCACCGGGCCATCGCGTTAAATGACTTTCCCGTTGGTGAACCACTGCCTTTTTCAGTCTACGATAGTGATGACAACTTATTGCTGCGAAAAGGGTTTGTGGTTCGCAGTGAGAAGCAGCGGGATCGCTTGCTGAAACATGGATTGTTTCAAGGCGACAACGACGTTCAGCGATCCGGCGATTCAGAATCTGAATTTAGCCAGGGCTTTACGGTGTTTGAGACGGTGGAAACTCTGCTGGCGCGCCTAGAGCATGCTTACCAGTTACTTCGGGAGCCCGCCGGAAGTGGTTTTGTTTTCGTGATGTTGCGCATTGCTGTGGATATCCAGGCGATCTGCGCAGATAACCCCGATGCGGTGATGGGCGCGATGCAGGTCAGCCAGGATCTTCCTTATGGTTTGATTCATCCTCTGCACTGCGCGGTGCTCTGTGAACTGATGGGAAAACGGCTGGGCTTGCCGCAGTTTACTCGGTTGGCGTTGGTGGCAGGGGCTGCGAGCCACGATGTAGGCATCACGCAAATGCAAGAGAAACTGCATCGGCAGCAGGAGGCTCTGAGTGAAAGCCAGTGGCAACGCATCCGTCGCCATCCGCAAGAGAGCCGCGAGTTACTGGAACAGGCGGGTGTGGACGATGAAATCTGGCTCAATGCTGTCGGTCAGCATCACGAACGCCTCGATGGCAGCGGCTATCCAAATCGGCTTCAGGCCGCACAGCTTTCGCCAACGACGCGGATCTTGGCGATTGTTGATATCTACACAGCGATGATTCGGCCACGGGTCTATCGCGA
>SDWN01000613.1 GCA_004195305.1 Neptunomonas sp.
CTCTCACGCATCCGGCAACCCCCTAAAACAAAAACAACTGACCTGGATTAATGATTCGCTGAGTCAAACAGGGTAAATTGCTGACTTTATTACGTTCAGGATGGATATAAATTGGCAAACACGGCTTTGAAAAGAACACTTTTGGCATTCATCATGATCCTGTCTACCCCCTCCTACGCTGAGATGGGGTACGAGGACCCCTCGTTAGATTGGCTACCGGCAGAAATCGATTGGGATCAAGCCCAAACGGTCTTGATCGTGCTGGACGACAACATATTTAACCCTGACGATGTATACCTCAAGATTAATCAGCCCTATAAGCTCATCCTAGATAACATCAGTAGCCGGGTGACCCATGACCTCGTTGACATAGACTTCTTCCATGGCATCGTAGTCCACGAGATTACCGTCGATGGCACGACGATCAGTACTCCGCATATCCATAGTATTCAATTAAGCCCTAACGGCAAGGTGGCGATGTATCTCGTGCCTATCATCGCTGGCGAATACGAAGTTTTCTGCAGCATCCCTGGCCACAGGGAAGACGGCATGGAGGGCTACATAACGATTGAACCTGACGCCGCGGGCATTCCATAACCCGCAGCGAGGGTTAACAACGAACCCCACGCCAATGGCTGATATTGTTCGGCACCCTGAAAGACGCTGCAGCCAGGGCCCTGCGCAGCAGAACTCGCCACCGATAACCGGATCATCTGATCGGGCTAGCGCTGTCACCTTTATTTACAATCATTCCCACTGGCCAGTCTCATATAACGCAACACGCTGAAAAACAACACCCCTATAAACTGGCTTAATAATTGCTTGATAGGTACAAGGTAGTTATATGATAGTTACAACACGGGTCGAAGACCAATTCGAGTCCCTGAAAGTCAAGCAGCTCCACGCAACTGCGGCAGATTTTAGGGGCGATGGACAAATGGGTTAATAGTTACCAGATTGTTGTTTAACCATCCAGCAATGAAACCTGATAACAACCACTGGGTGATGGGAGTATTTTTAAGATTAAATGTCAAACAGGGAGCAGAGTCTATAAATTGTAATCATCCTGTAACGCAGGAGCCTAGCCATGATGATGATAAGAAAGTGTATTATCTTATGCCTCGTACTGGTAGTGACTGTAGCTGTCGGCATCAGCTTTTGGGACACCTCCGGATCACATGCCTACCGACAAGTTAAAAAAGTAGCCCCGGCTACCGACAACCCGCCTCTGCCTATTGGCAACCATATCCGCAACAGCACCAGACCGGATGAGACCTTTGACTTCCCCATTCAAATTGGCCAGCAGGGGCCATCGGAGAGTCTATATTCAGGTCCGTCACAATACCCTTTTTACTGCATGTCGCTGGATTCTGATCTAGGTCAGCCATTAATCGATAACCAGCAAGGATATGGCGTGCCCGTTTATCGGTCTATCGATGTACGCAAGCATATTATCGGTTACAGCAAAGACTGTGCGGTCAATAGCCAGTTAAGCTACTACAGCATCAATACAGACGACGAAATCCACAAAGTACCAGTGAGCCAGCTCGCTGACCCTGCGGCCTTAACGCGCATCGATGGCAAATTATTCAGGGTCGAGCAAGGCACCATTAACCGTTTTATTTATACCCTGGTGGTACCTATAGCCGCGAGCGAGATCGGTGCGCGTGTCGCTAAGATAGAATGGAATAAACGGCTCATCTATCAATTTCATGGCGGTACCGGGCTGGGCTTTCGCCAAGGTCGGCAGCGGCCTGAAAAACTCATGGCACGCCTTACCAAGCAGCTGACCGGGGGTTACGCGGTTATCAGCTCAAGCGGCAACAAAACCAGCTACGGCTATAATATGCTGCTTGCAGAAGATACCGCCAGACGAGTGAAGAGGCAATTTACCAGCCTATACGGTGACCCGCTCTACACCGTGGGTATCGGGGGTTCAGGCGGTGGTTTAGCGCAATATGTGATCGGCCAAAACAGTACCGGTATCCTCGATGGCCTGATCCCCCTGTACTCCTATCCGGATATGATCACCCAGACAACCTATGCCCTGGATTGCGATCTACTTAATAACTATTTCGCCTTCCGCGCCGCAAACAAGCGTCACTGGAAGGATTGGCGTAGACGACAGTGGGTGGAGGGAATGAACGCACTGAATGACTTCCCACAGCGTATACCCTACCTATTGCCTGTCTCTTATACACATCT
>SDWN01000616.1 GCA_004195305.1 Neptunomonas sp.
GAATGCTAAAGTAGACGTTTCCAGAGAGACCATCGAAAACGTTGCTCAAGCTTTCCTGAAGTCTCAGGGCCTAATCTAACTCTCGGATTGGGGTCGGCCACCGGCTGGCCCTTACAGGCTAATCATCATGAAAACGCACCCGCCCGCAGCGCCACTTTCATCCAACAGCGTACCTCTAGCCAGCCAGACAAAGAGTTCGCCTCCGACACATTCTGATCGAAAAAGCGGATACCCCTTACCCCCTCGCGGTGGAAATAGTGGTACCCCTGGATTCCGACGTACTACTACCGTTTGGCACTGTTCGGAATACGATTTTTAACCCATATACAACTCTCTACAGACACAGGCCACCAGATGACAAAACTCCGTGTTTCAGCAGCACAAATAGCGGTCCAGCTGGCCGATATAGATACCAACATCAAGACCCACCAGCGCCTGATCCGGCAAGCAGAACAAGAAGGCGTTGAACTGCTGCTGTTTCCAGAGCTGTCATTGACCGGCTACCAATTGGAGAACAAGGTTCCCAAGCTGGCGATGGACCACACCGACGAGCGTCTGCTCGCACTTGCCCAGGAATGCCCCGAAATAATAGTGGTCTGCGGTTTCGTCGAGCAAGCATCCCCTGGTGAGTTCTACAATGCCATGGCCTGGCTGCACCAAGGGGAGGTCTGCTTCATCCACCGCAAAATGAACCTACCCACTTACGGCGGCTTGGCTGAGGGGAAGTTGTTTACCGCCTCTGATCGGTTGGAACTTCAGGTCGCCAAGCCCGGCTGGCCTACTGCAACGCTGATCTGCGCCGACCTCTGGAACCCGGGACTGGTGCACGCAGCCATGCTCAGACGTCCGAACCTACTGCTAGCACCGATCAACTCCGCCGATGGGGTGGTCAGTGATTCGTTTTCCAACCCTGACGGTTGGGCGCTGAACCTACAATTCTATGCAATGACCTACGGCATCCCGCTGGTGATGGCCAACCGTTGCGATACCGAACTGGACGCGCATTTCTGGGGCGGTAGCCGGATACTCGGACCACGAGGCGAGACTCTGGCCCTGGCCGAAACGGGAGAGCAGCTGATCTGGGCCGACCTGTCGCTGGATGCCATCGGTCACGCCCGCTTCGAGCTGCCCACCATCCGCGATGCTAATACGCCCCTGATTAAGTCATTACTCTGATTCCTGGCCGTTGCCAGCCGATGCCGACCCATTCTGCTCGTAGCCAGTTGCAGGCCTTGATGCCTGCGCTGCTGCCAATTTTGGCGGCATTTACTCTATTGCTGGTCGGTCAGGGGCTGGTCCAGAGTCTGACTAGTCTCAACTTGGTCAACACAGGCTACTCCAACGACCAGGCCGGTTGGGTACTCTCCAGTTATTACATGGGTTATGTGATCGGTGGGCTCAAGGCCAGACCCCTGATTCAGCGACTGGGAGCCCCCTTTGCCTACGGGCTGTTTACAGCTCTTTTTGCAACCAGCGTCCTCTTACAGGCGTTATGGGTAGACCTGGTCTACTGGAGCTTGCTACGGGCACTCGCCGGGTTCGCGATGATCGCCCTCTTTATCACAACGGAAAGTTGGCTCAATGCGCTGGCCTGCGACCAGATCAGAGGGCGTATCTATGCTCTCTATATGATGCTGAATTATATTGGCCTCAGCAGCGGCCAGCTGCTGTTGAACCTAGGTGAAGTCTCGGAGTTTCGGCTTTTCGCGGTCGCCTCCCTACTGGTGCTGGTTAGCATGGTCCCGGTTCTGGTCTACGCCCACCGGGCACCCCAATACCAGAAAAGTACGGATGCACCGGGACTGCTAATAAAACTATTCGAAATCGCTCGGCGTCGCCCCATTGGCGTGCTGGGGTGCGTAGCGGCTGGCGCGATGACCAGTGCCTTCTATACCAGTGCACCTATCTACGCCCATCGGATGGGCTTGGATACCCTGGCGATCAGCCAGTTTATGGCTGCGGGTATCATGGCCGGTTTTGCCCTGCAGTGGCCCATCGGCCATCTCTCCGATCGCTGGGGACGACCAGGAGTGATGGTCTTGGCCAGTGGCGTGGCGTTAGTCGCATTGTTGCCGGGCTTCACGACCTCTAGCCCTGACCTGAAGGTTATGCTCTGTACTCTGACCGGAACAGGGCTGTGCCTTACGTTCTACGCGACGTCGGTGTCGCTAACTAACGACGGTCTTAACGCTCAAGAAGCGATTGCCACCAGTGCTGGACTCTTTCTTGCTCACGGTTTGGGGG
>SDWN01000149.1 GCA_004195305.1 Neptunomonas sp.
GATCAACACCCCCGAGGTGGCCGAAGCGGTGCTCGCCCGCGGTGATGCCGATATGGTGTCGATGGCCCGCCCGTTCCTGGCCGATCCTGAGTTTGTGATCAAAGCGGTCCAAGGGCGAAGCGACGAGATCAACACCTGCATCGGTTGCAATCAGGCCTGCCTGGATCATATCTTCCAGGGCAAGCTGACCAGCTGTTTGGTCAACCCACGCGCCTGCCGCGAAACTGAGTTCAACCTGATCGCCACCGACGCACCGAAAAAACTGGCGGTGATCGGCGCCGGTCCTGCGGGGCTGGCCTTTGCCACCACCGCAGCCCAGCGCGGCCATCAGGTTACCCTGTTTGACGCCAGCGAGCGCATCGGTGGTCAGTTCAACATCGCCAGACAGGTACCGGGCAAAGAGGAGTTCAGCGAGACGCTACGCTACTTCGCGCGCCAGCTGGAGCTGAGCGGGGTCGAGGTCCGACTCAACACCCCCGTCGATGCCGGTGCGCTTAATAGCAGTGACTACGACGAGGTGATACTGGCGACCGGCATCACCCCGCGCACCCCGCCAATCGACGGTATCGAACACCCGATGGTGCTCAACTACCTGGAGGTCATCAAGGGTGCGCCCGTTGGCAAACGGGTCGCGGTGATAGGGGCCGGTGGAATCGGTTTCGATGTCAGCGAGTTCCTGACCCACGCGGGTCCCTCTTCCAGCCTCAATATTCCGGTATTTATGGCCGAATGGGGCATCGACATGAAGCTCACCGCGCGCGGTGGCGTTAAAGGGGTTGAGCCCGATTTCGTTCCTTCTACACGTCAGGTCTATCTGTTGCAGCGCAAAGCCAGCAAGGTCGGTGCGGGTCTGGGCAAAACCACCGGCTGGGCGCACCGTGCCGGCCTGCTCAAGCGTGGCGTGAAGATGCTCTCAAGCTGTGACTACCAGCGTATCGATGATCAGGGCCTGCACCTGAGCGTTGCCGGTCAATCGCAGCTGCTGGAGGTCGATAACATCATCATCTGCGCCGGGCAGGAGCCCCAGCGCGCCCTGAGCGAGGGCCTCAACAAGCCCTTCCATCTGATCGGCGGCGCGGACCTTGCTACCGAGCTGGATGCCAAACGCGCCATCGACCAGGGCACCCGCTTGGCGATGGCGCTGTAAGCGACGGCATAGCGCTGCCGGGAACAAGGGATTTCCTGCAGCGCAGGTGTTATTCAGTGGCGATCCTAGCCCTGGCAACAGGCCAGTAACTCGTAAGCGTCGCGCACCCGACAAAATTGCTCCGGATCGCCCCCGCGATCCGGATGATGGATGGCCGCCTGACGTCGGTAAGCGGTGCGGATCTCACCCCAGCTGCAATCTGCAGCTAACTCAAAGACCGCCAGCGCGTCGAGTCGCTTATCCGCAGCATAATAACGCTGCCAAAAACTACTCAACAGCTGTTCGACCGACGCGCTACTACTCTGCTCGAACTCGCTCCAATCCAGATAATAGCTACGCAGCGCCTGCTCGCCAGCAGGGTCAGGCAGACGCGTACGGGATGCCTCTGACTGCGCCTGCCGGGTGATATGCAGAGTGATACGCAGCGCCGAGATCTGCAGATAGAGCCCCTCTTCCCAGAACACCGGCTGTAACCGGTAGAGCGCGTTCATCACCAGGAAATGCTTACGGAACAGCAATAGATCGGCGCTGATGGCCGCTTCTGCATCCACAGATAAGCCCGCAAACTCCAACTGCTGCAACAACTGGTATTCGCTCAAGCCGTCGGGGTGTGCGCGTAAAATTCGGGCAATCGGTGCTGTCAGTGGATTAACCGGCATAAGATGAACACAAAGAATAACTGAACGAACCTGCAGCCTACGGGGTCTGATAGCAACAATAAAGAGCTAAGCAACACAGTTGTTGACCATCAATGATGGCTAAAAACATCCAACAAGCCGTAGAATAGAGCCTCGATCTGGTCAGAACTCATATGATGACATTACCTCCCTGGTTAACTGGCCCCACGCTGCTGAGCACGCTGGCAATCCTCTGCCTGAGCCTGCCCACACTGGCCAACACCTCTATCGTCGAGGTGGATCAGGAGCTGCGCAAACAACTCATCGACGCGGTCAGCCAGGCCGACAGTTTCGAGGACCGGTTCGATGCCGAGGTATGGCTGATGGATATGTCTAATCGTATCGGTCGCTACGTCAAAGACGATCAGAACAGACTGCATATCCTCCGCTCTGTCCCTGTCTCTTATACACATCT
>SDWN01000150.1 GCA_004195305.1 Neptunomonas sp.
CATGCTCATCGCTTCATAGTCTTCCGGGAGTGGATTACAACGTTTGTTGTTCACCATGCCGACCAGCAGCACCGTCCAGACCTTCTGAATCTCCTGCGGCAACTGTTCGGCTGCCAGGTAAGCACCCAGAGTCCAGGGCCTTTCGCCATACCGGTCCAGCTCTTGTGCCAGATAGATGACTCTCTGCTGCGCCAGATTCAGCGAGAAGGCTCGCGTCTCGCCCAGCTGAGGCCCGAAAACCCGACGTTGACCATTCCAAAATTGCTTCAGCACCGGGTCATCGGTCTGTGCCAGTAGGGGCAACGCGCGCGCTTCATTATCCAGACTCGAAGGTTTTTTTAACTGCGCGCCGGGGGAAACCAATACCTGATCGCGGTCATACAAGATAAACAACCTGACGTCGAGCTGCGCTGACAAGCTGGCGATAAAATCTGCTATCTGATCGATCGCAATGACCGCGACCAGCAACCCCACGAACTGCTGCCCGCGATAGACGGGATTGATCAACGGCAGCACCCGCTGATTGAGATGCGGACTCCACACGGGGGGCAACCATAACAGCCGCTCCGGCGGCTGCATCAGATAGGGCATCAATATTTTCGAGCGATAGGCGTACCACGTATTGATACGGGCCTGCTGGGGCTCTCGGTTAACCCAGCTGGGATCCTGATTTTCCCCTAAAAACAGCAGCCCCATCACCTGCGGCGTAGCCGCCAGGGCTCCCTGCATCAGCAGTCCGAGCGGGGCTTGGTCCTGCAGCTCAAAATCTGCATCAGCCAGGGTTGCAGCCAGGTATTCTAATTGCTGCTCTACCGGTTGCAGCTGACCGTCGATGCGTTTGACCACGGCATCCATCTTACTATTGGCAAGATTAGATAACAGCGCCTGGGTATTCTGACGCACATTGCTAACTCCAAGGTAAAGCACCGCCGCCAACCCAATCAGCATCAACACCCCAAACCCCAGGCTCAGGAGCCGGGTAAAGGATATTCGCGCGTTCAGGATCAGTTCGCCACCCGGACCAGCTGCGCTGTTATTTGGCGCAGCGGTTCGCCGCTTTGTAAGCGTCGGTATTCGAGCAACAATCCCTGCTCGTTGAGGGTGCGGTTATAGATCTGCATCTGATAGCCACCCTCGGTGGTAATCGTCAACGAGTGTACGGTCAGGGTTTTATCCTTAACTCTGGCCCAGACATAGGGATCGCCCTTCAGCGGGTCCAAACTGATCTGGCCCCCAAAGACATTAGTCTGCATCGCCGAGGAATATATATTGGGACGCGCACTCGGCAGGAATTTGATCTGGTACTCCTTGCGGGCCATCCCTTTAGGCTTATGACTTACCGTGGTCCAAGCGATAAAAAAGCCCCTGGAAGCGCTCGGACCTATAGTCACACTCAGATCCCGTTCGATCTCTGCATCGCTGGTTGCATGGCCAATATATTGGCCATAGAAAGCGCCTATCGGTTGAGCCTCTGCGGCCACCGTGATGCACGCCCAGCACCAGAGTAAGGCGATCCAAATCTGAGTCTTGTATCTGGTCATAAGTATCACTCGGGTCTGTATTTATCGGGTATGTACCTAACTGCTCTGTACTTAATCTGGTCTGTACTAGACTGAACGGGTAGAGCCTTAAGTTATAGCAGCGCGGATGCGCCCCTTGCTCTATAACCGGTATAAATTTTTACCCTGATTAATCAGGTACGACCACCTACGCGTTATTGCAGAGCTAATCCTATGATGTTTATTGGCTGTATAGCACTGAGAAAGGGTTCCAATGGCTGAAGTCCCTGCGTCCAAACCGCTGTTAGAGGTGCGCCAACTGGCCGTCGAGTTTCTACTGCACGGCGTTGCTATACCCGCTATCAGGAATCTTTCGTTTAGCTTGCAACCGGGTACGACTCTGGCTCTGGTAGGCGAGTCAGGTTCCGGCAAGACCGTGTGCTCGCAAGCTATTCTCGGCATCCTGCCCCGCACCGCCCGGATAACTCAGGGGCAAATCTTATTTAGCCTGCCAGGTAAAGAAACGGTCGATATCGCCAGCCTGCATCCAGACGAGCCCGCCATGCGCCAAATTCGCGGCGATCAGATCTCGATCATCTTTCAGGAACCGATGGTATCGCTGTCGTCGATGCACAGCATCGGCAACCAGATCATGGAGGCGATGCAGCTGCACCTGTCTCTTATACACATCT
>SDWN01000374.1 GCA_004195305.1 Neptunomonas sp.
CGTGAGCACCAGGCTATAGAGGATCGCGCTGCTGTTGGCACCGCGTGGTGTGTTGGAGAACATCCAGTTCTTGCGCCCAGTGGTGAACGGTAAGCGTCTTTTTCACCCCACGCTGACTTAGTCGAGAGTGATGTTCCAAGGCATCAAAGAACTCAGATCACCGTCAGCAGGCAGATTCGGCAGGCGCCTGAACAGTTCGGCCAGGTAACGATAGGGGTTCAGATTGTTGGCCCTTGCGGTGAGCACTAGGCTATAGAGGATTGCGCTACTGTTGGCGCCGCGTGGCGTCTGGGAGAACATCCAATTCTTGCGCCCAGTGGTGAACGGGCGGATATCGCGTTCGGCGATGTTGTTGTCGATCGCCAGGTCGCCGTCGTCGATATAGCGCATCAGTTTGGGCCACTGATTCAGGCAGTAACCGATCGCCGTCCCCATTTTTGATTTCGGTAAGCCCAGGGCCTCTGCTTTCTCAAGCCATTCCTTGAAGCCTGCCAGTATCGGCTTCGCTTGCTCCTGACGGATCGTTTTGCGAGTGTTGGTATCAAGGTTTTTGATCTGTTTTTCGATTCGATACAGCTTTTGAATGGTGTTGATGGCAACCATTCCCTTACCGGTTTTTTGCTTGGCTTTGGGCAGCAGTTTTACGGCCTCATCAAACTTACGGCGGGCATGAGCCCAGCAGCCGACCGAGGCGATATTTTCCAACGCGTTATACGCAGCATAACCGTCCACCTGCAGGTAGCCGGAGTATCCGGATAAAAATTGCTGCGGATGGCATTGCCCGCGTCCCGGCTGGTACTCGAACAGCACCACGGGATGCGGACTTCGCTCTCCGGTTCGATAGAGCCACATATAGGATTTCACTTGCGCGGCTCTATCGGGCTCTTTGAGTACCTGAACCGTGGTTTCATCGGCGTGCAGGATCGACTCGGTCAATAACTGCCGGTGCATCGCCTGATACAACGGTTTAAGCAGCTCGGCCGACTTCATCATCCAATGGCTCAGGGTGCTGCGGCTGACCTCAACGCCAAAGCGTCCGAAGATCACCGACTGCCGATACAGCGGCAGGGCATCGCAGTATTTGGCGGTGACCACATAAGCCAGCGTATTAGGAGATGCGATGCTGCCGGGGATCGGCTGCTTCGGAGCCTTGGCGGTGGTGATACCTTCTTCGCAACCCCGACAACCGTACTTGAGCTTGACGTGCTGCAGGACTCTGACCTTGGCAGGAACGATATCCAGTTGCTCGCTGATCTCCTCACCGACTGGGTGCAGCTCGGTTCCGCAGCAATCGCAGGTTTTATCGTCATCCGCCAGGTCGTGAACGATTCGCTCACGCGGAAGGTCTTTGGGTAAGGACTTGCGCCCCGGTTTCTTGCGCTCGTAACCGTCGATGGTTTCGGTAGCCGGTTTTTCTGCGACAACCTCAATGTCCTCGCAAGTTTCCGCCTCATTAAACAGATCATCCTGGGCCGGATGCTTCTCGCTGGAGGAACCAAACTGAGCGATACGACTCAAGCCAAGTTGCTCTTTGAGCCAAACGATTTCACTGGATTGTGCAGAGATTTTCGTTGCTTGCTCAGCCAGCAATGCTTTGAGCTGTTCAATCTCTGAATGGGCTGTTTGAGGGGCGGTTTTCATGGCCGCAATTATACCATCAGGCCCCTGTGTTCGGGGGTATGCGCAGTTTATATCGATTAAAAATAGATATATTTCAGCTTCTTGTGGGCCTTTGGCTGGATCAACGGCAGGCCGTCGAGCAACCAGTTCAACTCACGCCGATCGATCAACTGACTGGTAGAGTGATCGTCTAGATCCGGCCATTTGAAGCGCCCCTTCTCAAGCCGTTTGTAATGCAACCAGAAGCCGTTCGTCGACCACTGCAGAATCTTGATCTTATCGCGTGCCCGGTTGCAGAACACAAACAGTTTGTTGCTGACCGGCTCCTCGTCGAGCAAGTATTTAACCATCGCACAGAGGCCGTCGATCGACTTGCGCATATCTGTCGGCCCGAGCATTAACAGCACGGTCTGATTTTGCTCGGTGATATCCACAATAATTTCTCCGGTTAGATGACCGGAGGGATTATCCAGAGAGAATGGGGGGCTGTAAATGTGGGTTAGATTGGACGCTTACCGAACAGCACCACGGGATGCGGACTTCGCTCTCCGGTTCGATAGAGCCACATATAGGATTTCACTTGCGCGGCTCTATCGGGCTCTTTGAGTACCTG
>SDWN01000609.1 GCA_004195305.1 Neptunomonas sp.
ACAGTGCACACAAATAAACCGCTTGCAGACTATGACCCGCGCCCCAAAAAAGCAACTCAGCCTGGTGCAGATCCAAAACCAACGGCGCCAACCGCCACCAGCCGATCAACTGCACCATAACCGTCACCAACAGCGCCAATAGCGCCAGCCTGAACGCCACCTCAGACAGCGGCACCCCCGCACTGAGACTAAAACCCCACACCCTCGGCAGCGCTACCAAGGTTACGGCCAGTACAAAGACCGCCAGACTGGCCAGATACAACGGAGCATCCAGCACTGGAATATAATTACTTAACAACGCCTGACCTTGATTGAGTAAAATCGATGCGAACACCCCTAGCCCAGACCCGAACAACAGAACGGTTGCCACCCGGTCCAGCCAAATAGACGCGATGGGAAGATGGTGCAACCACATTAACGCGACCATCGACAACGCCCACACCAGGATGGACAGGTCGACATGCAGCACCAAGGCATGAGCAAACCAATCCTGTAGCGGCCAGGTCGAGGGCAGAAGCGGCAGTTTCAAAAAAACCAGCACCAACGCCATCAGACTTGCCAGCAACAGCACGCCCAGGGCGAACAACACCCAACTACGCAACAACTTACTCATTTGTAAATAAACCGCTCTGTCTTTTATTGAAAAGGCATCCAACCCACGGATTGTAGCCCCCCACCCTTTACCGCTATAGTGGCGGCTGACTTTATCACAACATACAGACCCCATGAGTATCGCGTTCGAACAACTGGTCCTGTGGGCCGCCCTGATCATCTATGTTCTGGCCGGAGCCATTGCGATTGTCAGCACCCTGTTCCGGCAGCAGCAGGAAGACCTGTTTCAAGGCATACTCTGGCTAGGGCTCGCCACCCACAGCGGTGCCATCGGGTTACGCTGGCTGCGGCTCGACCACGGCCCCTTCCTGACCATGTTCGAAATCCTGTCCAGCAATATCTGGAGCATCAGCCTGTTCTTCGCCCTGAGCTACTGGCGGTTACCGCAGATTAGACCTATCGCAGCCTTTTTCGTGCCGCTGCAATTTATGATGATGGGCTGGTTGCTACTGGCCACGCCCGGCGAGAGCATTTTCCCCCCAACTTATGACACCATCTGGCTTTATATCCATGTCAGCTTTGGCAAGGTTTTTATGGGGGCACTGGTGGTCGCGAGCAGCCTAGCCGGCATTATCCTGACCCGCAACGGCAAAGCAGCAGGCGCTATTTTCGGCACCCTTCCCAATAATGAGAGTCTAACCGAATTAAGCTATCGATTTATGGCGCTGGGGCTGATCTTTCAATCGTTGATGCTGGTCGCTGGCGCCATCTGGGCTCAGGATGCATGGGGCCGCTACTGGGATTGGGACGCCCTGGAGAGCTGGTCATTTATCTCCTGGCTGTTAACGGCACTAGCTTTGCATACCCGAATAACCTGGAAGCTCAGCCCAAAGGTGGCCGCAATTATGACTCTGGTGGTATTCGTGATAGCCTTCCTGACATTTTTTGGGGTTCCGTTTATCTCGATGGCTCCGCACAAAGGTGCCGTCTAGTCTAGGCCAAACAGATTAACTTCATTAACAAGGACTTATAATGACACTGAACAAGACGCTGATCGCAGCATTCATCACCGGGCAGGTACTGTTCATCAGTGGTTGCTCCGACTCGCAAGACAAGGACACATCGGCCCAGGCACCTGCTGCTACAACGTCGGCCCCAAGCAGCGACCCCCATGCCGGGATGAACCTGCGTCTGGCAGCGAATCAGGGCAAAGTCTTACAAGTCACCACCGAAGGTGGCTACAGCTATGCCGAAGTCGAGCAAAACGGTAAACGCTTCTGGATCGCTGGCGCCAAACAGGTCGCGTTAAAAGCCGACGACATCGTCACCTGGGTCGAGGCTCAGGAGATGAAAGACGTACACAGTAAGGTCTTAAACCGGACCTTCGACAGCATCTATTTTGTCACCAACATGTCGACCAACCAGGCCCGCACCACGATGAACACAGGGACCCGAGCCGCAGTCAACAGCGGCAACAGTGGCGAGATTGTCAGCATCCAGAACTCGGGCGGCTACAGCTACCTGCAGGTTCAAACCCAGGCCGGTGAACTCTGGATCGCAGCCCCGACCGTCCAGGCCCAAGCCGGACAGACGATCACCTGGTCAGGCGGCTCGGTCATGCGAGATTTCACCAGCTCGACGCTGAACAAAACCTTCGCAGCGATCACCTTTGCCGGCCAG
>SDWN01000615.1 GCA_004195305.1 Neptunomonas sp.
CGGTTTACGAAAGGCTTTACCGGTCTAAGGGCATCTTGAATGGCAGAAGGGGTCTTGCTTTTTGCCTTTCCTAGGTCAACAGGATTGATAAAGGTCAGCAACTGGGTGAGATTGGGGCAAAGCGCAAGACCTGACCCTCGTGTTCCCTAGGAGCGCGTAAGCTGATTTCACAGGCGGTGGAGGCTGAGCTGCAGGCGCTGCTCGACCAGCATGCTAATGTGCAACTAACCGATGGTCGGCAAGCCGTAGTTCGCAACGGCCATTTACCGGAACGGACAATTCAAACCGGTATCGGCGATGTTGATATCGAAGTACCCAAGGTCCGTGATCGCAGCGGGTCGGGGATCAAATTCAACAGTCGCCTGCTGCCCCCCTATCTCAAACGGGCGCGCAGTGTGGAAGAGTTGCTGCCCTGGTTGTACCTAAAGGGCATCTCTACGGGTGATTTTCAGGAGTCATTGGCGGCGCTGCTGGGTGATCAGGCTAAGGGGTTGTCGGCCAATACGATCTCTCGGCTCAAGAGCAAATGGACAGAGGAGCATAAGCTGTGGAGCGGACGCGACCTGACCGACAAGCGCTATGTCTATTGGTGGGCTGATGGCGTTCATAGCAATGTGCGGATGGATGACCGCCTGTGCTTACTAGTAATCATTGGGGTCACCGAGCATGGTCACAAGGAGTTGGTAGCTGTAGAGGACGGTTACCGCGAGTCGACAGCGAGCTGGGATGAACTCTTGATCGGTTTGCGTGAGCGGGGCCTTAAAACATCGCCGAAGCTCGTCATTGGCGATGGCGCACTAGGGTTCTGGAAAGCGATAAGCAAGGCGTATCCATCCAGCCGTCATCAGCGCTGCTGGGTGCATAAGACGGCGAATGTGCTGAACAAGCTACCCAAATCGATGCAGCCGAAGGTGAAGGATGATCTGCATAGCATCTGGATGGCGCCGACACGGGACGAGGCGTATGCAGCTTTCGATCGTACGCTAGCGCGGTTCAGTTCGAAATATCCTAAGGCCATGGAGTGCCTGACGAAGGACCGGGAAGAGATGCTGGCGTTCTATGATTTCCCCGCGGAACATTGGGTGCATATACGAACCACAAACCCGATCGAATCGACCTTCGCTACGGTCCGGCTACGCACTAAACGAACACGCAACTGCGGCTCCCGAGACACCACTCTGGCGATGGTCTACAAGCTGCTGGAATCAGCACAGAAGAGGTGGAAAAGAATTAAGGGATTTAACCTGCTGACCCTGGTGGTCAACAACGTGAAATTCAAGGATGGAGAACAAGTAACGGATCAATCAGACAGAAACGCCGCCTGATGCCTGTACACCAGATTTGACTATAACTCTATTAACGCTGCTATTCGGTAGACTCCGGGGCACATCCATTAAGCCCCCTCCTATAGCCTTCTATGGCTAGTTCTCTCTATGCTTCTGTCTGTAGTCATCCAGCAGACCCACCATAAATCTAATGCTTTTCCTGAATACACGCAAAGCTCAGCCATGATGCCGCCGATCTAGTCTTGCGATCTTGGATGCCCATAGCTTGTCGCTGTGATGGCTGATAGAAAAGGATTGTAAACTCAGTGACGGCAAGGGACCGTATCTGCGGGTTAAGAAAATCGGCCCGCTGTATTGGCGGCACAAGTACTGCTTACTCGACAAGGAAAAGACCCTGGTGCTGGGGGGGGGTATCCTGAAGTGAGCTTGAAAAAGGCCCCAATGTCACCGTTCACTCCCCTATATCCCTTAAAAGTGCGAACTTGACCTCCATCAAGTATCAGCTTGATGCGTTCGGATATAGTCCCTGCATAGGGATTAATCCTAAGGTAACGTGCCTAGGTAACAGGGATCATGGGTGCTAACTAAAGCGTCGTTTCGATCCATAGAGGTCATTAAAAAACGGCAATACGAATTAAGGTGCTGGTCAGCAAGCAAAAATAGGCCGTACCAACGAGGTATAATAATGCTAATTGAATGTGTTCGTAACGATGGTTTTGAAGATCAGTTGACCGCTAACTCCGCTTATCAGGTCAAAGGACTCGGGGAAAACTCCTACCTGATCGAAAATGATAGAGAGGATCAGCGTTGGTACGGGCGCCAACATTTCGCAATCAAAATTGATGACTAACCCGGACATTTCACAAAGGCGCTAAAAACTGACCTGTAACACCGATGTTTACAGAACCTATAACTTGTTTTAGAAAATTACACGTTGTAACTGGT
>SDWN01000617.1 GCA_004195305.1 Neptunomonas sp.
TCTCCAACATGACACCTGAGTTTGGTGCTTCGGCCGGTATGTTCTATATTGACGAGCAGACCATCGACTACCTGAAACTGACCGGTCGTGAGCCCGAGCAGGTTGCCCTGGTTGAGCAGTACGCTAAGGAAACCGGCCTCTGGGCTGATGATCTGGTTGACGCTCAGTACCAGCGTGTTATTGAGTTCGATCTGTCGACTGTTGTTCGCAACATGGCTGGCCCGTCCAACCCGCACCGTCGTCTGCCAACCTCTGCCCTGAACGAGCGCGGTATCGCCAGCGACGAGATGCTGGCAGCAGCCAAAGCGGAAGAGGCCGAAGGCCTGATGCCCGATGGCGCGGTGATTATCGCTGCGATCACCAGCTGTACCAACACCTCCAACCCGCGCAACGTAGTTGCTGCCGGTCTGGTCGCGAAGAAAGCCAACGAGCTGGGTCTGGTTCGCAAGCCTTGGGTTAAGACCTCGTTTGCACCGGGTTCCAAGGTCGCCAAGCTGTACCTGGAAGAAGCAGGTCTGCTATCCGAAATGGAAAAGCTGGGCTTCGGTATCGTCGGTTACGCCTGTACCACCTGTAACGGCATGAGTGGCGCGCTGGATCCCAAGATTCAGCAGGAGATCATTGACCGCGACCTATATTCCACCGCTGTGCTGTCCGGTAACCGTAACTTCGATGGCCGTATCCATCCGCATGCTAAGCAGGCGTTCCTGGCCTCACCGCCACTGGTTGTGGCTTATGCCATCGCTGGTACCATGCGTTTTGATATTGAAAAGGATGTGTTGGGCAATGACAAATCCGGAAACCCGATCACCTTGAAGGATATCTGGCCGAGCGATGAAGAGATCGATGCGATCGTCGCGACGTGCGTGAAACCCGAGCAGTTCAAACAGGTCTACATCCCGATGTTTGATCTGGGTACGGTTGAGAAATCGCCAAGCCCGCTGTATGACTGGCGTCCACAGACCACCTATATCCGTCGTCCTCCGTACTGGGAAGGCGCGCTGGCCGGTGAGCGCACCATGAAGGGGATGCGTCCGCTGGCGGTGCTGGGTGACAACATCACCACCGACCATCTGTCGCCTTCAAATGCGATTCAGGCGTCCAGCGCCGCGGGTGAGTACTGTGCCAAGATGGGCGTACCGGAAGAGGATTTCAACTCCTACGCAACCCACCGGGGCGATCACCTGACCGCACAGCGTGCCACCTTTGCCAACCCTAAACTGCTGAACGAGATGTGTCGTGATGCTAACGGTGACGTGAAGCAGGGTTCACTGGCACGGATCGAGCCGGAAGGGCAAGAGAGCCGCATGTGGGAAGCGATCGAGACCTACATGGAGCGTAAGCAGCCGCTGATTATCATCGCCGGTGCCGACTACGGTCAGGGCTCCTCGCGTGACTGGGCTGCCAAGGGTGTACGTCTGGCCGGTGTTGAAACCATCGTTGCCGAAGGCTTCGAGCGGATTCACCGTACCAACCTGGTGGGTATGGGTGTGTTGCCGCTGGAGTTCAAGGCCGGTGACAACCGCAACACCTACGCGATCGACGGTACTGAGACCTTTGATGTGAAGGGTGATATCAGCCCGCGTGGCGACCTGGTCGTGGTGATGACCCGTGCGAACGGTGAGTCCGTCGAGATCCCGGTGACCTGTCGCCTGGATACCGCCGCAGAGGTGCATGTCTACGGTGCCGGTGGCGTACTGCAACGTTTCGCCCAGGACTTCCTGGAAGGCAACGCCTAAGAGCGGTTCGGTCTGCGTTGTCGGGGCATCGGTTCCGGCAACGCAGATCGGCAGTTGTCGCTGTTTTTTAGTTGGTTATGAAAAACAGCGATATAGCTATGCGTCTGGCCAGTATGAACAACTGGCTGCAGAGGCGAATAGCTATATCGCCCCCGTCTGAATAAACCCTATTTCACATTAGGATAGATACTCATGGCCCTTGTCCCTCAGATCAAAGTCCCCCAGATAAAAGTACCCGCCACCTATATTCGTGGCGGCACCAGCAAAGGCGTGTTTTTCAATCTGATCGATCTGCCCGAGTCCGCCCAAGTGCCGGGCGCCGCGCGTGACAACCTATTGCTGCGGGTGATCGGTAGCCCCGATCCCTACGGCAAGCAGACCGATGGCATGGGTGGCGCGACCTCCAGCACCAGCAAGACGGTTATTTTGTCCAAGACGAGTCAACCTGATCACGACGTCGATTACCTGTTCGGTCAGGTCGCCATCGATAAA
>SDWN01000620.1 GCA_004195305.1 Neptunomonas sp.
GAGTGACCGCCTGTTGAGCACGGTCCAGCGTTTGTCAGCGCATGAGGAGCAGTTGGCCAGTCATTGCCGTCAGGTGATCGATCAGCTTGCCCGGCTGCGATTTGATCCTGACAAGAGTGCTGATGATGGCGGGGAGCGTGGCTTGCAGGAGCGTCTGGCTCAGTTAAAAGCCACGGCTGCACAGGGGGTTATCGATGCAAATTAAAATCGTATCGAAGTTGCTTGGCGCTACCGGGCTGGTGAGCCTGCTCGGTGTTGTATCTGCGTACAGCATGCTGGTGCCAACACAGCCGATGAAGAGTGTCGCGTGTGACAGCTGCCACCTTTGGAGTAAACGTGCCGATATTACAGCAGATCCTGCTTTGCTGAATTCCCAAGAGTTGCTATGCGCTGACTGTCATGCCGGTGCGCTAGTTGCCAGCCACCCCAGTGGCGTGACCCCGTCTATGGCCGTGCCCGCAACGTTGCCATTGGACTGGAAGGGTGATGTGACCTGCAGTAGTTGTCATATGATACATAGTAAGATTCATGGGGAGTTACGTGCTGAGACTGCGGGCGCTCCATTTTGTGAATCCTGCCATCCGTCGACGTTTTTTTCCAATATGGTCGATGGCGGTACGTCGACCATCATCTCTGGGCATCTGGGCGCTAGTGCCGTGCTGCAAGACCCCTATTCTATTGAATGCATGGTTTGCCATATCGAGGAGGGCGAGGCTGGCCAGGATTTTCCCGTCAGTGTCGATGAGCAGGGGAATGTGCGTCACCGGGGCGCCAACCATCCAGTGGGTGGCTCTTATGAGAGCGCATCTTCATACGGCGGCTATCGTCCGATCAGTCAGCTGCACGAGAATATTGTTTTGCCAAGCGGCTTGATCAGCTGTGTCTCTTGTCATCTTGGTTATAGCGAAACCCATGGCGAGCTGGTCACCCTTAATGATGCGTCCGCCCTCTGTTATCAATGTCACCAGCTTTAAGTCCGGATTAACTCCGGCTCTAGGATCGAACGATGCCAGCACGCCATCCACGACGGAAAAAATTTATTGATGCCAACCTGCAGGGCCGGTTCTGGCTGCTGCTTATTGCGATCGAACTACTGATCGTAGGTCTGGTCTTGCTTTATGCTTATCAAGGTATGCAGCAGGCCCTGCAAGAGAGTTTATACTCTATTC
This sequence comes from Neptunomonas sp., assembly GCA_004195305.1. Lineage (GTDB taxonomy): Bacteria > Pseudomonadota > Gammaproteobacteria > Pseudomonadales > Balneatricaceae > Motiliproteus. The sequence continues at coordinate 1,170 of SDWN01000620.1, forward strand.
ATACCAGCAGCCGGGAGGCGCAGATCAGAGGTTTTTTTCTGATGATGGGTAAGGTTGTAGTGCTGACCCTGTTGGGAAATCTGCTGCTGCTGGCCATAGGCCATCAGTTATGGGTTCGTCGCGTGCGTCGGTTACAGCAGCAACTTAAGGGCCAATTAGAAAGTCTTGCTCAGCTGAATTTCTGCACGTCGGAGAATATCTCCGGTGTGACGGACTCAGACCATGAGCTGAGCATTCTGTTATCACGCTGGTCGCAGCGCGAGCGTAGCCGCTTTAGTTCGTTAACAGCGCTGATAGCCAATATTCCCGATCCTCTGCGGCTGACTCAATTGCAGGCGCTAGCACTGCAGGGGCGTTTGGAAAAAGCACTGGATGAGTTTCTTCTTAATCCCAATGGAAGCAAGCTGAGTAAGGTTGGCTCTCCTCAATCCAATGCTGGTTTTTTGGTTGCAGCACGACCGGGCTCTTGAGCCTTCGTGCAAAGCCGCTCGGTCAGCAGCGCCTAAGCGTTGTGCGGTGATATCGCTCCGTATACACCGCTAAAGGCGTCGAGCTCAGGGCGGTGCTTGCTGAACCGGGGTGGCGTCGCCCATCAAGCCGCGGAGCCCCATCCAGCGCAGGATGTTGTAGGCCATGACCGCAAGCGCCATGACCTGGTCGTTGGTAAGTCTTCCTTGCCGGAAGGCTGGCGTTCAAGATCCAGAGCTGTTTGGAATTCACTATCAAGCGACTCGCTGGTGGCGTGATCGCAGTCGGCGCACCAGGCTTTCTGCCCTAGACCACCTGACCAGAACCACCTGTCCCGGACCACCTGTCCCGGACCACCTGTCCCGGACCACCTGTCCCAAGCCACCTGCCATTAATGCCACAGGTTGTTTTTTTGCCTGGCTCAACTCGTTTCTGCACTGCCTGGATGATATGCGCATTCTTATGGGTGTCTGCGACGGACGACCCTCTGCGGAAAGCTCTTTGCCTCAGCGGTCTTCCTATCAGAAACGGCCAAACCCTGTAGCAACAATTCGTAATAGTTGAGTAATAATTTGCTGACGTTGAGGTTTTATA
>SDWN01000923.1 GCA_004195305.1 Neptunomonas sp.
ATCCTCTACCTGATCGGTTTCCGTGATCGCGATAATCTTGAATCTTAGCCTCCTAGAGTTCAGTCGTCGATGGCAATTGATCTTCGGCTGATACCTGGGGGCATCAAGTCGGGGATGGTGGATTTGCACCCATTCGCAGGTCCTGTGGTTGGTCTGGGTGGTGGGCAGATCATCCCGGCGGGGCAGGCGCTGGATGATACTGTGCTTGCGGGCATGAGCTATTATGTAAAAAGTGTTGATGGTAGCTTGCCGCGTAAGGAGGCATACGTTGGCCCTGCTCTGGATTACGGGCGGGGCTGTTGGCTGGAGGTGGCTTATTGGATCAGTTTATTCGCGACCTGCCTAAGGCGGAGTTGCATATCCATATCGAAGGTTCGCTCGAGCCTGAAATGATGTTTAGTCTTGCCGAGCGCAACGCTATCCCGCTGCGTTTTGCCGATGTCGATGCGTTGCGACGCGCCTACCATTTTGATCACCTGCAGGGTTTTCTCGATCTCTATTATCAGGGGATGGGGGTGCTCCGGACCGAGCAGGATTTCTATGATCTGACCCGAGCTTATCTTGATCGGGCGCATCGGGAGCGGGTATTGCGGGCCGAGATGTTCTTTGATCCGCAAGCACATGTCGTGCGAGGCGTTGAGTTGGCCAGGGTGGTTGATGGTATCAGTGGCGCGATGGTCGATGCGCAACGCGAGTGGGGGCTCAGCAGTGGGCTGATCTTTTCATTTCTGCGCCATCTGCCGGTCGCGGATGCGGAGGCGATCTTTGAACAGGCGTTGCCGCTGCTGGATCGGTTTATTGCGGTGGGGCTGGACTCGTCGGAGCGCGGCAACCCACCGGGCCCCTTTGCCGCGCTCTACCAGCGCGCGCGCGGACAGGGCTTGTTTACGGTGGCGCATGCCGGTGAAGAGGGCTCTGCCGACTATGTTTGGCAGGCGCTGGAGCGCTTGAAGGTGAACCGTATCGATCACGGCAACCGGGCGCTAGAGGATGAGGCGTTGGTGCAGGAATTGGTCAGGCGGCAGACCCCGCTGACCCTCTGTCCGCTATCGAACCTGGCGTTAGGCGGGGTCGGTGACCTGAGCGCGCATCCGTTAAAGCAGATGCTGGACCTGGGGCTTAATGTCTCGGTTCACTCCGATGATCCGGCGTATTTCGGGGGGTATATTAACGCCAATTACAGCGCGGCAGCGGCAGCCCTGGTCATAGAGCGGCCGCAGCTACTGCAGCTGGCGCGTAACAGTTTTAACGCCGCCTTCGCCTCTCCCGAGCGGGTTGAGGGCTGGTTGAGCCAGCTGGATGAATATTCTCGTCAACAGGCTTAACCCGGATGTTTCATGAAGGGATCGGGGTTTCTGGGCCGGCTGGCTAAGCAGTTGGCTGTATCTTCCGCAAAGCCTTGGTGGTTCCAAGGATTAAGGGAGATGGAGTCAAATGCAACGCCGGATGGTTCAGAAAACCGATCAGCGCACCCGGTAACAAAGAGTGACTTGTAATATTAAGTCGTATCTTCAGTAACCATAGGGCTTGCAGTCTGACTACTAGCGTCTTTGTGGAAAATTCGGGTTCAAAACCCTCTGGTCAGTCGCAGCTAAGTGGATTAGAATCCCGCACCTCCCATTTCTATCATCCGCGTGGATTAAGCTCCCGAGGAATCCTTCCTCTGTGACTTAATTGCAGTTGCGCTATTCTCGTCCAACGCGTACACTTCCGTACCCTTTTTGTAGGGGTGGCATATTTTTGCCGTTTTAATTCCATTTGGAGTTGTGATCGAAATGCAAAACCAGAAAATCCGAATTCGATTGAAGGCTTTTGATCATCGCTTGATTGACGCTTCCACTCAGGAAATCGTTGATACAGCCAAGCGTACCGGCGCGCAAGTGCGTGGCCCGATCCCTCTCCCGACTCGTAAGGAGCGCTTTACAGTACTGACCTCACCACACGTGAATAAAGATGCACGTGACCAGTATGAGATCCGTACTCACAAGCGCGTTCTAGACATCGTTGAGCCGACTGAAAAAACAGTCGACGCATTGATGAAGCTAGATCTTGCGGCGGGCGTTGATGTTCAAATTAGCCTGGGCTAATAATCGATAAGCGCTTCGGCGCTATATAAGTTTAAGTAGAGGAATGCTCTGTGAAGGGCAGCCGTAGTGGGTTAAAGCCCCGTACTCAACTGGCAAGAGGTTTAAATATGACTATTGGTTTAGTCGGACGGAAAGCGGGGATGACCCGCGTATTCACTGATGATGGTGTATCCGTGCCAGTCACGGTCATCGAAGTGGAACCGAACCGTGTGACCCAGCTGAAGACAGTCGATGTCGACGGCTATAGCGCATTCCAGATCACTCTGGGCGCTAAGAAAGCTTCACGTGTTACTAAGCCTGCGGCGGGTCATTTCGCCAAGGCTAGTACCGAAGCGGGTCGCGGTTTATGGGAGTTTCGCTTGGCAGATGGCGAAGAAGTTCAGGTTGGAGATCAGTTGACTGTTACGACTTTTGAAGTCGGGCAGAAAGTTGACGTGACCGGCAGATCTAAAGGTAAAGGTTTTCAGGGCGGTGTTAAGCGCTGGAACTTTGCTATGCAGGATGCCACTCACGGTAACTCAATCTCTCACCGTGCTCCTGGTTCCATTGGTCAGTGTCAAACCCCTGGACGTGTATTCAAGGGTAAGAAGATGGCTGGTCACATGGGTGATGAGAATGTCACTGTGCAGACTCTGGAAGTCGTTCGCGTAGACGTAGAACGTAACCTGCTCCTGATTAAGGGTGCGGTTCCGGGTTGTGCTGGCGGTGATGTGATTGTTAAACCAGCGGTTAAAACGCGCGGCTAAGGGGGATGACAATGAATCTTACTATTGCAGGCGCTAGCGGCTCGGTCGAAGTTTCCGAGCTGGCCTTTGGTAAAGAGTTTAACGAAGCACTGGTTCACCAGGTCGTTACTGCCTATTTGGCAGGTGCGCGTCAGGGTACTCGTGCTCAGAAAACCCGCGCAGAAGTGCGTGGTGGTGGTGCTAAGCCTTGGCGTCAAAAAGGCACTGGTCGTGCTCGTGCAGGTACTATCCGCAGCCCGATCTGGCGCTCCGGTGGTGTGACCTTTGCAGCGAAGCCGCAAGATCATTCGCAAAAAGTTAACAAGAAGATGTATCGCGCTGCGATACGTTGCATCTTCTCTGAGCTGGTACGTCAGGATCGTTTGGTTGTGGTTGAAGAGCTTAAGCTCGAGGCCCCTAAGACCAAGCTGATGGTTGCCAAGCTGAAAGAGATGGATCTGGCTAATGTTCTGATCGTCACCGAAGGTGTTGATCTGGATCTTTATCTGGCTGCGCGTAACCTGCCTAGAGTTAATGTGTTGGATGCTGCGGCAATCGACCCAGTAAGTCTGGTTGGTAGCGATAAGGTGCTGGTAACTGTTGCTGCACTGAAGAAAATTGAGGAGATGTTGGGATGAACCAAGAGCGCATCTTCAAAGTTCTGTTAGGCCCACATATCTCTGAGAAGGCGACGATCGTTGCCGAAGATGCTCAGCAGGTTGTTTTCCGCGTGGCGTCTGATGCGACTAAGCCTGAGATAAAGAAGGCTGTCGAGCAGTTGTTCGAAGTTAAGGTTGCGAGTGTTCGTGTGCTGAACGTTAAGGGTAAAACCAAGCGTACCGCGCATGGCATGGGGCAGCGTAAGAGCATCCGCAAAGCTTATGTTCGTTTGGCTGAAGGCCATGACATCGACTTCGTCGGCGAATAAGGGAGGCTAACAAATGGCTATTGTTAAATGTAAACCGACCTCGCCTGGCCGTCGCCATGTGGTTAAGGTTGTAAATACCGATCTGCACAAAGGAGCGCCTCACGCGCCTTTGCTGGAGAGTCAGTCCAAGTCTGGCGGTCGTAACAATAACGGCCGTATCACTACCCGTCATATCGGTGGTGGTCATAAGCAGCATTATCGTATTGTCGATTTTAAGCGTAACAAGGACGGCATTCCTGCTGTTGTTGAGCGTTTGGAATACGATCCAAACCGTACCGCTAACATCGCCCTGCTGAAATATGCTGACGGTGAGCGTCGTTACATCATTGCTGCTAAAGGTATGCAGGCAGGTGATCAGATCTTATCTGGTGCCGGCGCTGATATTAAAGTAGGCAACACGCTGCCATTGCGGAATATTCCTCTGGGTAGTGTGATTCACTGTATCGAGCTTAAGCCTGGCAAGGGTGCGCAGATGGTGCGTAGTGCTGGTGCTTCTGCGCAGCTGGTTGCGCGTGAGGGTGCTCATGCAACCTTGCGTTTGCGTTCCGGTGAAATGCGTAAGGTCCTGGTTGATTGTCGCGCTACGCTGGGTGAGGTCGGTAACGGCGAGCACTCTCTGCGTAACCTGGGTAAGGCTGGAGCCAGTCGTTGGCGTGGCGTTCGTCCCACCGTTCGCGGTGTTGCGATGAACCCTGTTGATCACCCGCATGGTGGTGGTGAAGGTCGTACCTCTGGTGGCCGTCATCCCGTATCTCCATGGGGCGTTCCGACCAAGGGCTACAAAACTCGTAAGAACAAGCGTACCGATAAGCTTATCGTACGTCGTCGTTCTAAGAAATAAAATACTGAATTCGAGGTAACGGCTGTGCCACGTTCACTTAAGAAAGGTCCTTTTATAGACCTTCACTTGATGAAGAAGGTTGAGGCTGCCATCGAGAAGGGCGACCGTAAGCCAATCAAGACTTGGTCTCGTCGCTCTACGATCTTCCCGAACTTTGTCGGGTTGACGATTGCAGTCCATAACGGACGCCAACATGTTCCTGTCTTCGTGACTGAAGACATGGTAGGTCATAAGCTGGGTGAGTTTTCTGTTACCCGCACCTACCGCGGGCATGCTGCTGATAAGAAAGCGAAGCGTTAGGCGAGGATATAGAGATGGAAGTAGCCGCTAAATTAAAAGGCGCTCGCTTATCCGCGCAGAAAGCTCGCTTAGTAGCGAACCAGATCCGCGGTAAGTCTGTTGATGAAGCCCTGAATCTCCTGACTTTCAGCCCCAAAAAGGGTGCTGCAATCATGAAGAAAGTGCTGGAGTCGGCAATTGCTAACGCCGAGCACAATGAAGGCGCTGATGTTGATGAGCTAAAGGTATCCACCATATTTGTGGATGAAGGTGTGACCATGAAGCGCATTAAGCCGCGTGCCAAGGGTCGTGCTGATCGTGTCCTGAAGCGTTCTTGTCACATCACCGTCAAGGTTGCAGAGAGCTAGGAGATAAACCATGGGTCATAAAATACATCCGACAGGTTATCGACTTGGTATTGTTAAGGACCATACATCGGTCTGGTACGCGAGTCGCTCTACCTATGCTAAAAACCTGCTGCAAGATCTGGAGGTGCGTAAGTATCTTCAGGACAAGCTGAAGGCAGCGTCTGTTAGCCGCATCGAGATTGAACGTCCTGCGCAGAATGCGCGTATTACTATCCATACCGCACGTCCGGGTATTGTGATTGGTAAGAAAGGCGATGATGTTGAAAAGTTGCGTACCGCTATCACTAACATGATGGGTGTGCCGGTTCAGATCAACATCGAAGAGATTCGTAAGCCAGAGCTGGATGCACTATTGGTCGCTCAAGGCGTTGCGAGTCAGCTTGAGCGTCGTGTGATGTTCCGTCGTGCGATGAAGCGCGCGGTTCAGAACGCTATGCGTCTGGGCGCAAAGGGTATCAAGGTTCAGGTTGGTGGTCGTTTGGGAGGAGCTGAAATTGCTCGTTCTGAGTGGTATCGCGAAGGCCGAGTACCTCTACACACCCTACGTGCCGATATCGATTACGGCACTTACGAAGCTCATACAACCTACGGCATCATTGGTGTCAAGGTGTGGATCTTTAAGGGTGAGGTTTTGGGTGGTATCGAGCAGGTTCGTGCTCAGAAACATGCCGCTGCAAAGAAAAAAGCTGCTAAGTAGAGGGTACGTCAATGCTACAACCTAAGCGTACAAAATACCGCAAGATGATGAAGGGCCGTAACCGCGGCCTGGCAGAACGCGGAAGTAAAGTAAGCTTTGGCGAATTCGGACTCAAGGCTACAGGCCGCGGTCGCATCACTGCTCGGCAGATTGAGGCGGCACGTCGTGCTATGACTCGTCACGTCAAGCGTGGCGGTAAAATCTGGATTCGTGTTTTTCCCGACAAGCCTATTACCGGTAAGCCTCTGGAAGTTCGTCAGGGTAAAGGTAAGGGTAACGTCGAATATTGGGTAGCTCAGATTCAGCCTGGAAAGGTTTTGTTTGAGATGGAAGGTGTTCCTGAGCAGTTGGCTGCTGAAGCCTTTGCTCTGGCTGCTGCCAAGCTACCTTTGGCGACAACCATTGTTAAGCGGACGGTGATGTAATGAACACTGTTGAATTACGTGAAAAGTCCGTAGATGAGCTAAATCAAGAGCTGCTGGGTCTGCTTAAGGAACAGTTCAATCTGCGGATGCAGAAGAGTTCTGGTCAGCTAGCGCAGTCCCATCTGATGGGTAATGTGCGTCGTGACATTGCTCGGATCAAAACAGTGCTGAACGAGAAGGCAGGTAACTAAGCATGGCAGAGAAATCAATCCGCACTGCAACCGGCCGTGTTGTTAGTGACAAGATGGATAAGACCATCACGGTACTGATTGAGCGCAAGGAGAAGCATCCTATTTACGGTAAGTACGTAAAGCGCTCTACCAAGCTACATGCCCATGATGAGAACAATGAGTGCGGAATGGGGGACTTGGTAGTAGTCAAGGAAACCCGTCCATACTCTAAGTCTAAAACTTGGGCTCTAGTAACAATTGAAGAACACGCAGCAAAGGTGTAGTATACGCGCCTTCGCTCTGAGCCTGGATCTCTCTTTAGGGTGATCCGGGCCGTGTGTTATGGAGTAAGACGATGATTCAAACAGAATCGGTACTTGACGTCGCTGATAACAGCGGTGCCAAGCGCGTTCAATGCATTAAGGTACTCGGCGGTTCACATCGTCGTTATGCTCGCATTGGCGATATTATTAAAGTTACCGTTAAGGAAGCGATTCCGCGCGGTAAGGTTAAGAAAGGCCAGGTCATGAAGGCTGTGGTTGTGCGTACCAAGAAGGGCGTTCGTCGCCCTGATGGTTCCATCATCCGCTTCGATGTCAATTCTGCAGTGCTGCTGAACGATGCTAGCGAGCAGATTATTGGTACTCGTATCTTCGGACCCGTTACGCGTGAGCTTCGCAATGAGAAGTTCATGAAGATCGTTTCCCTGGCGCCTGAAGTGCTATAAAGACCAAGCTCCGAGTAGCTTGTGTTTATGTGAAACGCTGAGGCCTGATGTGAATCGGGTTCTTGGCGTTTTGAGCATGAGAAGGTAGTAGGAAAGATAAGGTAATAGCAATGCGCAAAATCAGACGTGATGATGAAATAATCGTCATAGCCGGAAGAGATAAGGGTAAGCGCGGTAAGGTGATGAAGATCACTGGCGATGACCGTTATTTTGTTTCTGGCATCAATATGGTGAAGAAGCATACCAAGCCCAATCCGATGGCTGGCCAGGCTGGCGGCATCGTAGAGAAGGAGGCGCCGATTGCGGCTTCCAATGTAGCGCTGTTTAATGCGGCTACAGGTAAGGGTGACCGTGTAGGCTTCAAGATCTTGGAAGACGGTACCAAGGTTCGTTATTTTAAATCCAACGGCGAAGTTGTCGGCGGATAATAGGGGAGCAGGTACCATGTCAAGATTGAAAGCACTATATAAAGACAAAGTTGCTGCTCAGGTTCAGCAGGAGCTGGGTCTGAATGCAATGCAGGTTCCCCGGATCACCAAGATCACTCTGAACATGGGTGTAGGTGAGGGTATCGGTGACAAGAAGATGATCGACAATGCAGTTGCTGATATGGAAGCGATTGCTGGCCAGAAAGCAGTTGTGACGCTGGCGCGTAAATCTGTTGCGGGCTTTAAGGTTCGTGAAGGTTGGCCGGTCGGTTGTAAAGTTACCCTGCGCGGCGCGCGTATGTGGGAATTCTTTGATCGTCTGGTTGATGTTGCAATCCCCCGTATTCGTGACTTCCGTGGTTTGAGCTCCAAATCATTTGACGGTCGCGGCAACTACAGTATGGGTGTTAAAGAGCAGATCATTTTCCCGGAAATCGATTACGACAAAGTTGATAAGCTGCGCGGTATGGATATCACCATTTCCACGACTGCTGTCAACGACGTTGAAGGTCGGGCTGTGATGACCGCTCTGGGTTTCCCCTTTAAAAAATAACGGTGGATTGCAATGGCTAAGGAATCAATGAAGGCGCGTGAAGCAAAACGTGCCAAGACAGTTGCTAAGTATGCTGTTAAGCGTGCTCAGATAAAGGCGATCATCAGCTCCACTGCCTCATCCGATGATGAGCGTTGGGAAGCGCAGGTTAGCCTTCAGGCTCTGCCGCGTGATGCGAGCCCCTGTCGTCAACGTCGTCGCTGCCAGATCACTGGTCGGCCGCACGGTGTTTATCGTAAATTCGGGTTATCCCGAATTAAGCTTCGTGAAGCTGCCATGCGCGGTGATGTACCAGGCTTGAAAAAAGCTAGTTGGTAAGCGTCGATTCCAATTCCTGGAATCGCATGGCTGCACAATAGTGAGGACTCATTAAATGAGCATGCAAGACACACTTGCGGATATGCTGACGCGTATTCGTAACGGTTTGATGGCTGAAAAAGTCACCGTGTCCATGCCTGCATCTACACAGAAAAAGGCGGTTGCCCAGGTTCTGTTAGATGAAGGTTATATCACGGGTTTTAGTATTGAAGGCGATGTAAAGCCAACGCTGAACGTCGATCTTAAGTATTTCGAAGGCAAGCCCGTAATCGAGACAATCGATCGCGTAAGCCGCCCCTCTCTGCGTATCTATAAGGCTGCTAACGAGCTGCCTAAAGTACGTGATGGGCTGGGTATTGCCATTATTTCAACCTCTAAAGGTGTCATGACCGATCGCGCAGCCCGTGCTGCAAACGTCGGTGGTGAAGTCATCTGCACCGTATTCTAGGAGGTTGACATGTCACGTATCGCTAAAGCGCCCGTCGTTATCCCTGCTGGCGTAGAGATTGAACTCAAGGGTCAGTCCTTGAGTGTTAAAGGTAGTAAGGGCACTCTGGGGCTGAATGTTCACCCGAGTGTTACTGTTGCTGCTGATGAAGGCGTGCTGCAGTTTGGTGCCCGCGATGGTTCCAAGCAGTCGAAGGCACTTTCTGGTACTATGCGCTCCCTCGCTAACAACATGGTTGTTGGTGTAAGCCAGGGCTTTGAGAAGAAGCTTGAGTTGGTTGGTGTTGGTTATCGTGGCGCGGTCAAGGGAACGGTTGTTAACCTGTCTCTGGGCTTCTCGCATCCGGTTGACTACCAACTGCCTGAAGGTGTTTCTGCAGAGATGCCGTCTCAGACTGCTATCGTCCTGAAGGCTGCTGATAAGCAGAAACTGGGACAGGCCGCCGCTGAAATTCGCGCTTTCCGTCCACCTGAGCCTTATAAGGGCAAGGGTGTTCGCTATGCTGACGAGAATGTGCGTCGTAAAGAAGCTAAGAAGAAATAGTAGGGCAGGATCATGAGCGTAAAGAATGAATCTCGTTTACGTCGTGCCCGCCGCTCTCGCTGTAAAATGCGTGAGATGGATGCGACACGTCTATGTGTCTACCGTACCCCTCGGCACGTCTATGCCCAGATTATTTCTGGCTGCGGCGGCAAAGTACTTGCGAGTGCTTCGACGGTAGAAAAAGAGTTGCGTGAAGGTGCTACCGGTAATATCGAGGCCGCCACTAAGGTGGGTGCTCTGATTGCCGAGCGTGCTAAGACCGCAGGTGTTACCAAGGTTGCTTTTGATCGTGCCGGTTTTAAATACCACGGCCGAGTCAAAGCGTTGGCAGAAGCAGCGCGTGAAGGCGGCCTGGAATTCTAAAGGTTAGGTTATGGCAAATCACGATCAGAAAGATGGCGACCTGCAAGAAAAGCTAGTACAGGTCAACCGCGTCGCCAAGGTGGTTAAAGGGGGTCGTGTATTCGGCTTCACCGCCCTGACTGTTGTCGGCGACGGAAATGGTAAGGTCGGCTTCGGTCGTGGCAAGGCGCGTGAAGTGCCGGTTGCGATCCAGAAGGCGATGGAGCAAGCGCGTCGTAACATGATTACGGTCGAGCTTAATGGTGGCACTCTGCAGTACGCGGTCAAGGCTCGCCATGGCGCGTCTAAGATCTACATGCAGCCTGCTTCTGAAGGTACGGGTGTTATCGCGGGTGGTGCAATGCGTGCGGTACTGGAATTGGCTGGCGTGCATAACGTACTGGCTAAGACCTACGGCTCAACCAACCCCGTTAACGTTGTTCGCGCTACTGTGAATGGTCTGAAAGCGATGAGTTCGCCTGATGCGATTGCAGCTAAGCGTGGCAAAACTGTAGAAGAGATTCTGGGGTAATCTGCGATGACTAAGACAATCAAAGTGACGCAGACTCGTAGCTCTATCGGTATCCTGCCTAAGCACAAATTGTGCCTTAAGGGTTTGGGTCTACGCCGTATCGGGCATGTAGTCGAAGTTGAAGACACACCTTCAGTTCGTGGAATGGTTAACAAAGTTAACTATCTCATTAGCGTCGAAGGCGAATAGTGGAGAGGCATGTCATGCGTCTGAATACACTGAGCCCAGCTGCTGGTTCCAAGCATGCGCCTAAGCGCGTAGGCCGTGGTATCGGTAGTGGATTGGGTAAGACCGCGGGTCGCGGTCACAAGGGACAGAAGTCTCGCTCCGGTGGGTCTGTTAAGCCAGGTTTTGAAGGCGGCCAGATGCCATTGCAGCGTCGTCTGCCTAAGTTTGGCTTTACTTCTCGTAAAGCGCAGTACAATGCCGAAATTCGCTTGAGTGAATTGGCACTGGTTAGCGCTGATGTGATCGATCTGGTAGCCCTGGAAGCGGCTAACATCATTGGTCATAAAATCAAGGTAGCGAAAGTTATCCTGTCAGGCAAGATCACCAAGGCCGTTACGGTCAAGGGGCTGAAGGTCACCAAGGGTGCCCGTGCAGCGATCGAAGCCGCCGGCGGAAAGGTCGAGGAATAGATGGCTAAGCAAGGTAGTAAGTCCCCCTCCGGAGTTCAAAGCGGCCTGGGCGAGCTTAAAGCGCGTTTGTGGTTTGTCTTTCTAGCCATTGTGGTTTACCGCATTGGGGCACATATTCCCGTTCCGGGAATCAACCCTGATCGCCTTGCTGCCATGTTCGAACAAAACCAAGGTACTATTCTGAGCTTGTTTAACATGTTCTCGGGTGGTGCTTTGGAGCGTATGAGTATCTTGGCGTTGGGCATCATGCCTTACATATCCGCCTCGATCATCATGCAACTGCTGACCGTTGTCAGCCCTCAGCTAGCACAGCTCAAGAAAGAGGGTGAAGCAGGTCGACGAAAGATAAGCCAATACACCCGCTACGGTACTGTCATTTTGGCAACCGTTCAGTCGTTAGGTATGGCGGTAGGTCTCGCGGGGCAGGGCATTGCCTTTAGCGCAGACCTAAGCTTCTACTTCGTCGCTGTTGTAACTCTTGTTTCTGGTGCAGTGTTTCTGATGTGGCTCGGTGAGCAAATTACCGAGAGAGGTATAGGTAACGGTATTTCACTGTTGATCTTTGCTGGAATCGTCGCAGGTCTGCCCGGTGCAATCGGCCAGTCTTTCGAAGCGTCCCGTCAAGGTGATCTGAATATCCTGGCACTGTTAACTATCGCTATTATGGCGGTTGCGACAGTGGCGTTTGTAGTGTTTATGGAGCGCGGCCAACGTCGCATCACCATCAACTACGCCAAGCGTCAGCAGGGTCGGAAAGTGTTTGCCGCCCAAACCAGCCATCTGCCGCTGAAAGTGAATATGGCCGGGGTTATCCCGCCGATCTTTGCTTCCAGTATTCTATTGTTTCCGGCTTCAGTCGGGCAGTGGTTCGGGCAGAGTGAAGGTATGGATTGGTTGCAGGATCTTGCACTGGCGCTTTCTCCGGGTCAGCCGCTATATATCCTGTTATTTGCCGCAGCTGTGATTTTCTTCTGTTATTTCTACACCGCGATTGTTTTCAATCCCAAGGATGTAGCGGATAACCTGAAGAAGTCAGGCGCCTTTATTCCCGGTATTCGTCCCGGTGATCAATCGGCTCGTTACATCGATCAGGTGCTGTCGCGTCTGACACTCTTTGGTGCTTTATATATCACCGGTGTGTCGTTGATGCCTCAGTTTTTGGTTGTTGCGTGGAACGTGCCGTTTTACTTCGGTGGAACATCGTTACTGATCGTTGTGGTTGTAGTCATGGATTTCATGGCCCAGGTACAGTCGCATCTGATGTCTCATCAGTATGAATCACTGATGAAAAAATCCAATCTTAAAGGTGGCAGTGGTCTCGTTCGTTAACGAGTCCTTGGGCCTATTTGGAGTAGATCATGAAAGTACGTGCATCTGTAAAAAAGATTTGCCGTAACTGCAAGATTGTACGTCGTAACGGAGCCGTTCGCGTCATCTGCAAAACTGAACCGCGCCATAAGCAGCGTCAGGGTTAATAACCCCGAGGTGCTTTCGTACGAAGGCCTGAGACAGTGGTTGATAAATAATCGATCAATCATTATAATCTTGCGCCTCTCGTTGAATGGTTAACGTAGCGTGCTGTGAACCAACAAAATTCACAGCCGAACACGGAGTAAATTGAATGGCCCGTATAGCTGGCGTCAATATTCCAGACAATAAGCATGCGGTGATCTCCCTGACTTATATCTTTGGGATCGGCCGTACTACTGCAAAGTCGCTGTGCGACACAGTGGGCTTGGCGACCGATGTAAAAATCGGAGACCTGTCTGAAGAACAACTGGATGGCCTACGCGCCGAAATCACCAAGCTCAGTGTTGAGGGTGATCTCCGCCGTGAGGTGAACATGAATATCAAGCGTCTTATGGACCTTGGCTGTTACCGTGGTATTCGCCACCGTCGCAGTCTTCCGGTTCGTGGTCAGCGCACTAAGACCAATGCGCGTACCCGTAAGGGACCACGTAAGCCGATCCGTAAGTAGTGCTGGCGATAGGAATAAACCGACATGGCTAAGCCAAGTTCGCGCGCACCGCGCAAGAAAATCAAAAAGCAGGTTGTTGATGGGTTAGCTCACATCCACGCCTCTTTTAACAACACCATTGTGACCATTACCGATCGTCAAGGTAATACTCTGAGCTGGGCTACCTCTGGTGGTTCTGGGTTCCGTGGTTCGCGTAAGTCCACTCCGTTCGCTGCCCAGGTTGCAGCTGAGCGTGCTGGTCAAGCGGCTCAGGAGTATGGTCTGAAGAATCTCGACGTGTTCGTGAAGGGCCCAGGCCCAGGTCGTGAATCCGCAGTTCGTGCATTGAACAATGTGGGTTACAAAATCACCAACATCACCGACGTGACGCCTATCCCGCATAATGGATGTCGTCCGCCGAAGAAGCGTCGCGTTTAATCAGGAGACGGTAAAATGGCTCGATATACTGGACCAACATGTAAGCTGTCTCGCCGCGAAGGTACGGACCTGTTCCTTAAGAGCGGCGTTCGTGCACTAGATTCAAAGTGCAAGGCAGAAACTCCTCCGGGAGTCCACGGAGCGCGTCGTAGTCGTCTTTCTGACTACGGTCTGCAGTTACGTGAAAAGCAAAAAGTTCGTCGTATCTACGGCATTCTGGAGCGTCAGTTCCGCAGCTACTACAAAGAAGCTGCTCGCCTAAAGGGCGCAACCGGTGAGAACTTGTTGCAGCTGCTTGAAGGCAGATTGGATAACGTGGTTTATCGCATGGGATTTGGTGCAACTCGTGCTGAATCTCGTCAGATCGTTTCTCACAAGTCGATTCTGGTTAATGGCAAGACGGTCAATGTACCTTCTTACCAGGTAGTTGCCGGCGACATCGTCTCTGTGCGTGAAAAGGCTAAGACTCAGCTGCGGATTAAAAACGCACTGGAGCTTGCTTCTCAGCGTACTGTGATCGAGTGGGTTGATGTTGATAACGCTAAAATGGAAGGCACCTTTAAGGCAGCCCCTGAGCGTAGCGAGCTATCCGCCGATATCAACGAACATCTGATCGTTGAACTGTACTCTAAGTAATCAATGCTAGGTGGAAATAATGCAGGCTTCTGTAAACGAACTTCTTAGCCCTAGCCGGATCGAAGTTGAGGAGATCTCGAGCACCCGTGCTCGTGTTTCCCTCGAGCCGCTAGAGCGTGGTTTCGGCCACACGCTGGGTAATGCGCTGCGACGGATACTTCTGTCCTCCATGCCTGGTTGCGCAATCTCCGATGTCGAGATTGATGGCGTACAGCACGAGTACAGCTCCATTGAGGGTGTGCAGGAGGATGTCATTGAGATCCTGCTGAACCTCAAGGGCGTTTCTGTAGCCATGCATAATGGTGAAGAAGCGCTGCTGACACTGACAAAGCAGGGCCCCTGTGTTGTCACCGCGGCTGATATAGGTCTGAATCAGGATATTGAGCTGGCTAACCCCGATCACGTGATTGCTCATCTGAGTGATAAAGCTAAGCTGTCTATGCAGCTGCGCGTTACCCGTGGTCGTGGCTATGTGCCTGCTGACGCTCGTGATAGCTCCGATGAAGAGAGTCGCCCAATTGGTCGTCTGCTTCTGGATGCTAGTTACAGCCCGGTACGTCGCGTATCTTACGTGGTCGAGAGTGCTCGGGTTGAGCAGCGTACCGACCTTGATAAGCTGGTGATCGACCTTGAAACTACCGGTGCCATCGATCCGGAAGAAGCGATCCGTCGCTCTGCAACTATTTTGCAGCAGCAACTGGTTGCCTTCGTTGATCTGGAAGGTGAGACCGGTGTTGATGAGGCTGAGCCCGAGCCGGAAATCGATCCGATTCTGCTGCGCCCGGTTGATGATCTAGAGCTGACCGTTCGTTCTGCGAACTGTCTGAAAGCCGAGAACCTCTACTACATTGGTGATTTGATCCAGCGTACAGAAGTAGAGTTGCTTAAGACCCCGAACCTGGGTAAGAAGTCCCTGACTGAAATCAAGGATGTTCTTGCTTCGAAAGGTCTTTCTCTCGGTATGCGTCTGGAAAATTGGCCGCCTGCGAGCCTGAGAAACGACGACAAGATGGCCTCCTAAGGCTGTCTTGACTGAACCACGTCTAGTTTTGTAAGGAATTAAACATGCGCCATCGTAAAAGTGGGCGTCAACTAAATCGCAATAGCTCGCATCGTAAAGCGATGTTCAAAAACATGGCTATAAGCCTGTTTGAGCACGAGCTGATTAAGACGACACTGCCCAAAGCTAAAGAGCTACGTCGTGTTGCTGAGCCTTTGATCACACTGGCTAAGCAAGACTCAGTAGCAAATCGCCGTTTGGCATTTTCCCGTACTCGCTGTGATGCGACTGTCGGCAAACTGTTCACCGAACTAGGGCCGCGTTATGCCAACCGTCCTGGTGGTTACATTCGTATTCTCAAGTGCGGTTTCCGCTCGGGTGACAATGCGCCTATGGCCTACGTTGAATTGGTAGACCGTGCAGTTACGGGCGATGCAGTCGAAGATACGTCTGAAGACTAAACGTCGCTGTTAAGATAAAAAGCCCGGCTTATGCTGGGCTTTTTTTTGCGTGTTGAAAACAGTTGTCGTGGTTGATGGGTGTAGGTAAGTCTCGACCTGATGTTGATGTTGATGTTTGTGTTGTCACGGACACCTTAAGGGTTTCTTCTTACCTACAAAGCTACGCCATGAAGCAGCGGATCTATTTTCGTGAGCCGCACTAATCAAGCCATAGCGCTTAAGTCTTTCTGTTTACTCGCCCCTCCTTCAAGAAAAATCAGCCATGATGCCGCCGATCTATTCTCGCGTCCGTAAGTCCATCGCTGTGATGGCTGGAAATCATGGGTAATCAGGAAACTTGTTACCTGAACAATTGAGGGTTGTATTTGTAAGCCGTCCTCTATTTTTGCAGCAGTGGTTTAAGGAAATGTCCGGTATGGGATTGGTGCATCTCTGCGATCTGCTCCGGGGTTCCGGTTGCGATAATCTGGCCGCCCTTAATGCCACCTTCTGGGCCGAGATCTACTATCCAGTCAGCCGTTTTGATCACATCCAGGTTGTGCTCGATGACCACTACGGTGTTGCCATGATCACGGAGTCTGTGGAGCACATTAAGGAGCTGCTGGATATCGTAGAAATGGAGCCCGGTAGTGGGTTCGTCCAGAATATAAAGGGTGTTGCCGGTGTCGCGTTTAGAAAGCTCCTTGGAAAGCTTGACCCGTTGTGCTTCACCGCCGGATAGGGTTGTGGCGCTCTGGCCCAGGCGGATATACGAAAGGCCGACATCCATCAGGGTCTGTAAGCGTCGTGCCAGCATCGGTACGGCGTCGAAGAATAGTCGGGCATCTTCGACGGTCAGATCCAGCACTTCGTGGATGCTTTTGCCTTTATATTTGATCTCTAGGGTTTCACGGTTGTAGCGTTTGCCTTTGCAGACGTCACAAGGCACATAGATATCGGGTAGAAAGTGCATCTCGACTTTAATCACGCCATCGCCCTGGCAGGCTTCGCAGCGACCGCCTTTGACGTTGAAGCTAAAACGGCCAGGTTTGTAGCCGCGGGAGCGTGCTTCCTGGGTCGCAGAGAATAGCTCTCTGACGGGTGTAAAGATGCCCGTATAAGTAGCCGGATTGGAGCGCGGTGTGCGTCCGATCGGGCTTTGATCGATATCGACGACTTTGTCGAGCAGCTCTAATCCCTGAATATCGGTATAGGGCTGAGCTTCGAGGGTGGTGGCATTGTTTAGCGCCGTGGCCGCCAGGGGATAGAGAGTGTTGTTGATCAGGGTGGATTTTCCTGAACCGGAAACACCGGTAATGCAGGTCATCAGGCCCAGGGGGATGCACAGATCGACCTGTAGCAGGTTGTTACCGCTGGCGCCGTTGAGGCGGAGTAGCTGGGTGTCGTTTACCGGGTGGCGCTGGGCAGGTACCTCAATTTTACGTGTACCAACGAGGTATTGGCCGGTGATAGAGTCGGGGTTGGCCATGACTTGTGCAGGGGTTCCCTGGGCGATGATCTGGCCACCGTGAATCCCGGCGCCCGGGCCAATATCGATCACGTGGTCAGCCTGCCGGATCGCATCCTCATCATGTTCCACCACGATCACCGTATTGCCAATATCGCGCAGGTGGGTGAGGGTAGCTAGCAGTCGTTCATTGTCGCGCTGGTGCAGGCCTATCGAGGGTTCGTCGAGGATATACATCACCCCGACCAAGCCTGCGCCGATCTGGCTGGCAAGGCGGATCCGCTGAGCCTCGCCGCCAGAAAGCGTGTCGGCGTTGCGATCCAGGGATAGATAATCAAGCCCAACATTAACCAGGAAAGTTAGTCGGGCGCGGATCTCTTTGACGATCTTATCGGCTATTTCGCCCTGCTTGCCAGGAAGTTGCAGCTGTTCGAAATACTGCATGGCGCTGCCCACGGGCAGGGCGGTTATGGCGGCAATATTGTGTTGATCGATAATGACATGGCGGGCATCGCGGCGCAGTCTGGAGCCGCGGCATGAGGGGCATTTTTGCTGCGCCTGATAGCGGGCTAGGTCTTCGCGGACAGTTTGGGATTCGGTGTCACGGTAGCGTCGCTGCATATTGGGCATGACGCCCTCAAAGGGGTGCGATTTAAGGGTGAGGTCACCGCGGTCGCTGAGGTAGTGAAACTCAATCTTGTCGCTCCCTGTGCCATGGAGCACGGCGTCGCGCTGCGTGTCCGTGAGCTGGCTAAAAGGGGTGTCGGTGTCGAATCCATAATGCTCGCCTACCGCTTTAAGTAGCTGGTAGTAGTAGGCGCTACGTCGGTCCCAGCCGCGAATGGCTCCTTGCGCAAGCGTCAGGCTGGGGTCGCTGACGACTTTGTTAGGATCGAAGATTAGTTTGACCCCCAGGCCGTCGCACTCCGCGCAGGCACCGTGAGGGCTGTTGAATGAAAACAGTCGCGGTTCGAGCTCTTGGATGCTATGTCCGCATTGTGGACAGGCGAAGCGGGCTGAAAAGATCAGATCTATCTGGGTGCTATCATCCATTGAGGCCAGCAGGGCCAGGCCATCACTGAGTTCGATACAGGTTTCGAGTGACTCGGCGAGACGGATCTGGATATCATCGCGTACCTTAAAGCGGTCGATGACGACCTCGATGGAGTGCTTCTTGTTCTTATCCAGCTCGGGTGCAGAGTCCAGGTCGATAACGATACCGTTGATTCTAGCGCGAACAAACCCCTGTGTTTTAAGGCCTTCCAGGAGATGTAAGTGCTCACCTTTACGACCTTGGACCAAAGGTGCGAGGAGCATGACTTTGCTCCCCTGTTCGAGTGCTAAGATCTGGTCGACCATTTGGCTGACGGTTTGCGCCTTGAGCGGCAGATCGTGATCGGGGCATCGTGGCTCGCCAGCGCGAGCAAACAGCAGGCGCAGGTAATCGTATATTTCGGTAATCGTGCCCACGGTTGAGCGTGGATTGTGCGAGGTCGATTTCTGCTCGATCGAAATCGCAGGCGATAGCCCCTCGATATGATCAACGTCGGGTTTTTCCATGATCGACAAGAATTGGCGAGCGTACGTCGATAGTGACTCGACATAGCGACGCTGGCCCTCTGCATAGAGGGTGTCGAACGCCAGTGACGATTTACCCGACCCCGACAAACCGGTGATCACGATCAGCCTGTCACGGGGAATGTCTATGTCGATGTTCTTGAGATTATGGGTTCGGGCACCCCGAACGCTGATCGTGTCCATACAGGCCTCTGGCACAACGTGACTGATTAGATAAAGCAGCCATAGTATATAAGATCATGACCTCAAGAAGTGGTTGATAAAACATTAACCGGGCAGAGTCTATCTGCGAAGAGTTATGGTATTCTAAATTGCTAATAGGTTTGTTGTCGGCGCGGCACAAACTTAGATTGGATCATCATGAAAGAGTAGAGAATCGATGGCACGTGGAGTGAACAAAGTAATCTTGATCGGTAATCTCGGGCAGGATCCTGAGGTCCGTTACATGCCTAACGGTAATGCGGTCACTAACATAACGATCGCAACCTCAGAGAGCTGGAAAGATCGTGAAAGCGGTCAGCAGCAAGAGCGCACCGAATGGCACCGGGTGGTGTTTTTCGGCAAGCTGGCTGAAATCGCCGGTCAATATCTACGCAAAGGCTCCAAGGTCTACGTTGAAGGCGGATTGCGTACTCGCAAGTGGCAGGGTCAGGACGGCCAGGATCGTTACACCACCGAGATTGTCGTGGATATAAATGGTTCGATGCAGATGCTTGACTCGCGTCCAGGAGATCAAGGCGGCTACCAGCAACAAGGTCAGCAACAGCAGCCCCGCCCTCAGCAGTCTCAGCAACAGCCTCAACAGCCTCAACAGCCTCAACAGCCTCAACAGCAACAGCAGCAGCAACAAGCGCCTGCGCAGAATTATTCGCAGCAGTCTGGTCAACAGGGCGGTTACGGTGCCCGGCAGCAATCAGCGCCACCGCAGAACCGGCCACAGAATCAGCCTCAGAGCCCGCCACAACCCCCAGCGGGTATGGATGATTTTGACGACGACATTCCTTTTTAGGTTTAGGGGCTGTTTCTTTGTTTGAGCTACCCGCATTATTGGTCGTCGGTGCTCAAGGCCAGCTCGGTTATGAGGTGGAGGTCTTGGCTCGGGAGCAGGGGTTTAGCGTGACCGCGCTGGATCATGCGCAGCTCGATATTCTTGATAGTGCTGCGGTAGTGGCTGCTTTAGCTGAGTACAAACCTAAGTTTGTAATTAATGCAGCAGCCGTTCTCAATGCCCTGGAGCCGCAGCTGGCGTCTTATGCGGCTAATACCCGTGGCGCGGCTATACTGGCTGAAAATTGTCGCGCTGCTGGCTGTGCGATGATACACCTGTCTTGTGCCGAGGTGTTTGCGGGGGATCTGAATGAGCCGTACGTAGAGGATCAGGATCCCGCACCGCTTACCCTGTATGGGCAGAGCAAGGCGCGGGGTGAGGAGCTGGTTCGAGCTGCGTTGCCGCATCATATTATCCTGCGTACCGGATGGCTGTTTGGGGTCCGAAGTGGCAGCTTTGTTCGCGAGTTGCTGGAGCAGGCTCGGAAACAGGAACAGGTCTACATTGCCGATGGATTGGTCGGTGATCCGACCCCCGCAGCAGATGTGGCCAGGGTTGTCCTGGCGATGATCAAGCAGCTGGACAGTGGAGCTGAGGGCTGGGGTACGTATCATTATTCCGCCTCTGAAAGCGTCAGCTGGTTTGGTTTTGCCGAGGCTATTATTGCTACAGCCAGGCAGTATGCCGATATTTCGTTGGAGCGATTGCTAACACGGCCTCAGGCGCAGTTGCCGATGCGCCAGCGCCCCGTCAATAGCCGCCTGGATTGCGATAAAATTTTGTGCACGTTCGGTATCCATCAGCGCGCGTGGCGTTCGGGGCTGATGCAGGTCGTTCGCAATTATTACAGCTAGGCACAGTGATCCAGATGGACGCAGTTAACTGAATGCGCACAGCGAACTAAATAGGCCCAGTAATCCAGGTGTCTGGTGTATTTTTCGCACGACTGCATGATTGCAGACGATAGAGCAGCGCAGCAGCGGTTGCCGGGTAGACCCCTGTTAACGTTGATAAACTCATAGGCTGCTGTGATGTAACTTTCAGAACTCGGTGGTGTTGATGTCAAATCCTTCCCTGATTGATCGCTTTGGTCGTCACGTTGATTACATCCGAATTTCGGTCACTGATCGCTGTGATTTTCGTTGCGTATATTGCATGGCTGAGGAGATGAGCTTCGTGCCTCGTCCTCAGGTATTAAGTCTTGAAGAGATCGAGCTGACCGCGCAGGCGTTCGTAGCGCTGGGGGTTAAGAAAATCCGCTTGACCGGTGGTGAGCCGTTGGTGCGACGCGGTATCGTCTCGCTGTGTCAGCGGCTATCGGCCCTGGAGGGTCTGGATGAATTGGTGATGACCACCAATGGCTCGCAGCTGCCGAAGTTGGCCGGTGCTCTCAGTGGTGCCGGGGTTAAACGTCTCAATATCAGTTTGGACTCGCTGCGCGCGGATCGATTCACCGCGCTGACTCGTACCGGTCGACTCGATCAGGTGGTGGCCGGGATTGACGCCGCCTGCGCTGCGGGATTCAAGCGGATTAAACTCAATGCGGTGATTATGAAGGGCCGTAACGACGACGAGGTGCTTGATCTGGTTGAGTTTGCGCGTGAGCGCAATCTGGATATCAGCTTTATCGAAGAGATGCCTCTGGGCGTTATTCGTGAGCATGATCGCGAAGAGTCTTATTGCTCAAGCGAGGAGGTACGTGATTTGATTCAGCAGCGTTATGCGCTGCTTGATTCCACGTTGCTGACTGCGGGGCCATCTCGCTACTATCAGATGGCTGACAGCGCTAGCCGGATCGGTTTTATCTCCCCCCACAGTCATAATTTTTGTCATGCTTGTAATCGAGTGCGTTTGACTGCAGAGGGGCGGTTGTTGCTCTGTCTGGGCAACGAGCATTCATTCGATCTTCGTGCGCTGCTCCGCGCGCCTGGGTTTGCCCCGGCTCAGCTAGAGCCGGCCATCCGCAAGGCCATGGATCTAAAACCAGAAAAGCATGAGTTCGACCTCAGTGGCGAGCCTCAAATCTTACGTTTTATGAACATGACCGGTGGCTGATTATGGATTCATCCGCCATCCAGGTGTGGGCGGAGGTCTTTTCTCCGCGCACGCCTGCCTTTTGTACTAAGAACGCGTAGAATGTGCGCCTCGTATCGTGCCGGAGCGCTCCGTTTCGGGTTGGTTGAGAAATAGATAACGGGCTGTTAATGGCTCGATAATGGCTGCATGAACACAGTAGATACAGACCAGTTTGACGAGATTCGCCCCTACAATGACAGTGAGGTAGCTGCTGTGATTGGTCGTTTGCTGACCACTCCTGAGCTCATTACGGCGTTGATGAAATATCGCTTTCCGCGGCTCAGCCGCTGGCTGCCTTTTCTGCTTCGGCCGCTGGTTATACGCGTGCTCTCCAAGCAGTTGGCCGGTATCGATACCGTGGCGAAGATCCAGGATGTGATCGCCTCCTACATCCAAAGCATGGTTGACCGCACGACCGGCCAGTTGAGCTTCTCTGGGATCGAGCGGCTCAATCCAGGGGTTGCTTACCTGTTTATCTCCAATCATCGCGATATTGCCATGGACCCAGCGTTTGTTAATTGGGGGCTGTATCACAACGGCATGGACACCGCGCGCATCGCCATTGGCGATAATCTGCTTAAGAAGCCCTATGTCTCGGATCTGATGCGCCTCAACAAGAGTTTTATTGTTAACCGCTCTGCGACAGGTGTGCGTGGCAAGATGAAGGCGTTATCCCAATTGTCAGCGTATATCGACCACTCGATTGCTGGTGGTAACTCCGTTTGGCTGGCGCAGCGTGAAGGGCGCGCTAAAGATGGCAATGACCGCACCGAGCCTGCGATTTTGAAGATGCTCTTTATGAGTTTCAAAAAACGCGGGCTGAGTTTTCCTGAGGCGGTCAAGGCGTTGCATATCGTCCCGGTTTCTATCTCTTACGAATACGATCCCTGCGATGCCCTCAAGGCGTCGGAGTTGCACGCGTTGGCATCTCAGGGGGGCTATGAGAAGTCTCAGTTTGAGGATATCGAGAGTATCGTTCAGGGGATTGTCGGTTACAAAGGGGATATTCATGTGGCCTTTGGTAAGCCGATTGGTGGCGAGTTTGAAACAGCCGATGATCTGGCTCGCGCAATAGATAAGATGGTTATCAGTAACTACCACCTGCATAGCTCAAACTTGCTGGCAGCCGAGGGGGAGGGGGCTCAGGTATCGGCCGCTCAGCGCGACCGTTATCAGCGCCGGGTTGCCGGGATCGATACTGAATCCCTGCCTTGGTTTGAGGCGCAGTATGCCAATCCGGTCCTGAACAAGCAGAGGCTGGCGTCATTATCGAAAGTTAAGGGGGCTCATGACTGACAAGAATCTTACCCATCTGGATGCCCAGGGGCATGCGCATATGGTGGATGTATCCGGCAAGGATGTGACGACGCGTGAAGCGCGTGCCGAGGCCTGCATTCATATGTTGCCAGAGACGTTGGCGATGATCAGCGAGGGGCGTCACCATAAGGGTGACGTGCTCGCCGTGGCGCGTATTGCGGGTATTCAGGCGGCCAAGCGTTGTTCCGACATCATCCCTCTCTGTCATCCGCTGATGCTCAGTAAGGTCACTGTTGATCTGTACCCGGAACCAGAGCAGCAGCGGTTGCGAATCGAAACCCTGTGCAAGCTTAATGGTCGCACCGGTGTTGAGATGGAGGCGTTGACAGCGGCATCGGCTGCCGCGTTGACGCTGTACGATATGTGCAAGGCGGTTGATCGCGGCATGAGTATTGAGGGTGTTCGGTTGCTGGAAAAGATCGGAGGTCGGAGTGGGCATTGGCGGGCGGAGGATAGGCAAGCATGATCAGTGTGGTGTTTTTAGCCAGCATTCGAGAACGTTTGGCGTGTCAGCAGCTGCCGTTCGAGATGAGTGCGGCCCAGTTCAGTGTGGCGGAGTTAACAGAGTGCCTGGCCCAGCGCGGTGATCTGTGGCGCCAGGTGCTGATGGATGACAGGGTGTTGGTGGCGGTTAATCAGCAGATGAGTCACGCAGATAGCATCATCCATGACGGTGATGAAGTGGCATTTTTTCCACCCGTTACCGGCGGCTGAGTCGATAGGTTTTCAGAGTCTATGTCCTACGTTCGCGCGTTTTTGTTCTATCTGGTTATGGTTATAGCGACCGTTGTGCACTCGACCCTGTGTCTGATTTTTGCCAGTTGGTTACCGTTCCGGCTTCGCTTTAAAATTGTCAGCTCGGTCAATCATCTCTTTATCGGCTGGTTGCGGCTGGTCTGTGGGGTTCGCTACCAACTGGCAGGACAAGAGAATCTGCCTCAGGGGCGCCCGTACGTGCTTCTAGTTAATCACCAGAGCGAATGGGAAACCATTTACTTGCAGCTGTTGGTCCAGCCGATTAGTACCGTGTTAAAGAAAGAGTTGTTGCGTATTCCCTTCTTTGGCTGGGCGCTGTCGCTGTTGCGACCAATTGCGATTGACCGGTCGCAGCGAACGGGCGCAATAAAACAGTTACTAAAGCAGGGTAAGCAACGTCTTGAAGAGGGGGTTCCGGTGGTGATTTTTCCACAGGGAACCCGGGTTGCAGCGGGTCAGCTGGGTACGTTTAACAAGGGCGGTGCGATGCTGGCGTGCAGCGCCAAGGTGCCGGTCGTGCCGATGGTTCATAATGCCGGAGAGCACTGGCCATCGGGGCGCTTTGCTAAGATTCCCGGGCTGATTCGAATTGAAATTGGTGAGCCCATCGCAACCGAGGGGCGCAGTGTCGATGAGGTGTTTCAGCAGTCAACGGGTTGGATTCAGAGCCGTTTAGAGGGCACTGCAGATGTCGAGGTTGCGGATTAAGTGTTGATTCGAAGGCATAAAAAAGCCGCTCTGTGAGCGGCTTTTTTTTTACCGGTACGTGTCGCTTAGTCGCGGTAGCGCTGGAACACCAAGGAAGCGTTGGTGCCGCCGAAGCCGAAGCTGTTCGACATGACCCGTTCCAGGCCGGCGTTATCCTTGCGTTCGGTAATAATCGGCATGCCCGCCGCTTCTTCGTCCAGAGTCTCGATGTTGGCCGAAGCCGCAATAAAGTCGTTCTCCATCATCAATAGGCAGTAGATCGCCTCTTGAACCCCTGCAGCACCCAGGGAGTGACCCGACAGGGATTTGGTGGAACCCACAACAGGGATCTCGTCGCCGAAAGCGAGCTTGACCGCTTTGAGCTCCTGCATATCGCCGACCGGGGTGCTGGTGCCGTGTGCATTGATGTAGTCGATATCGCCGTCGACAGTGCTCATGGCCTGCTGCATGCAGCGCATAGCGCCTTCACCGGATGGTGCGACCATGTCATAGCCATCGGAAGTGGCGCCGTAGCCAACCAGTTCGGCGTAGATCTTGGCACCGCGCGCCTTGGCGTGCTCCAGCTCTTCGATCACCAGCATGCCGCCACCACCGGAGATGACAAAACCATCACGGTTAGCATCGTAAGCGCGGCTGGCCTTGCCAGGCGTGTCGTTGTATTTGGATGACAGTGCGCCCATGGCATCAAACAGGCAGCTCATGGACCAGTGCAGCTCTTCGCCACCGCCTGCAAAGATAACATCTTGCTTGCCTAGCTGGATCAGCTCCATAGCGTTGCCGATGCAGTGTGCGCTGGTGGAGCATGCGGAGGTGATGGAGTAATTCACGCCCTTGATCTTAAACGGCGTTGCCAGGCAGGCGGAGACCGTGCTACCCATGGTGCGGGTAACTCGGTACGGGCCTACACGCTTCAGGCCGCGGTCGCGAAGGATGTCGGCGGCCTCTACGATGTTGGCAGAGGAGGCGCCGCCGGAGCCGGCGATCAGGCCGGTACGGACGTTGGAGACCTGCTCTTCGGTAAGCCCGGAGTCCGTCACTGCGTTTTTCATTGCCAGGTAGGTATAGGCGGCAGAATCACCCATGAAACGCATTAGTTTGCGGTCGATGAGCGGGGACATGTCGAGGTCGATGCTGCCTGCAACGTGGCTGCGAAACCCCAGCTCTTTGTACTCCTCCTGAAAGGATATGCCGGAGCGTCCTGTTTTCAGAGACTCGGTAACGGTCTCCTTATCGCAGCCGATGCATGATGTGATACCGATTCCGGTGACAACGACACGTCGCATAGGTCGAACCTCTTTCGTATTGAAAAAATGGAGCTAAAAAAAGCCAAGCCCCATTTTCTGATATTGAAGCCAGCTTGGCTAGTCTTTACTGAGACTGCAGCACTGCCGTTTGTTGTTTAGTATAAGATCAAAAGTCGGATGTTGAGGTGAACAGTCCGACCTTGAGGTCTTTGGCGCTGTAGATTTCTCGGCCATCGACCGACATGGTTCCGTCGGCAATGCCCATGACCAGTTTGCGTTCAATCAGGCGCGAAAGCTCCAGGTGGTAGGTGACCTTTTTGGCGCTAGGGAGGACTTGGCCAAAGAACTTGATTTCGCCTGCGCCGAGTGCACGGCCGCGCCCCTTGTTGCCTTTCCATGCCAGAAAAAAGCCAACCATCTGCCACATGGCATCCAGGCCCAGGCAGCCGGGCATCACCGGATCACCGGGGAAGTGGCAGTCGAAAAACCACAGGTCAGGGTTGATATCCAGCTCAGCAATGATCTCTCCTTTGCCGTACTTGCCGCCATCGGCATTGATGGTGACGATGCGGTCTGCCATCAGCATATTGCCGACAGGAAGCTGTGCATTACCGGGGCCGTTCATCTCGCCATAGCCACATTGCAGCAGTTCGTCGCGAGTAAAGGAAGATGGCTTTGTCATTGGCGCAAAGATCCGTTAAGTATGAATTAAAAGCCAAACTATACCGGTTTTAGGCGGGTTTCGCCTAGATAAATACGGTTCATCTGGAATCTGGGCGGTTAGGTTCGGCGGTTAACGGCAAGCTCTGCCAGGTGTTGCAGGATGTCACGAAAAGGTGTTGCTGGAATTAGTTCGAGTTGCTCCAGGGCGAGGTCTGCCTGACGCTGGGCTTGGTTGAACGTATAATCTATGGCGCCACTATCGACCACCGCCTGGCGAATGGGCTCCAGGTCATCCAGGCCGCCTTTACGGATCGCTTGGCGGATGAGTTGGCGCTGCGCTTCCGTGCCATGTTTCATGGTATAGATCAGCGGCAGTGTCGGTTTGCCTTCGGCCAAGTCATCGCCCACATTTTTACCCATCTCCTCGGCGGAGCTCTGGTAGTCAAGGACGTCATCTACCAGCTGAAACGCGATCCCTAGGTGGCGACCATAGAGCTGCAGTGCTTGGGCTTGGGGCGGGTTTGCACCGGCGATAATGGCTCCCGTCTGGCTGGCTGCTTCGAACAGCATCGCGGTCTTGCCCAGGATGACCTTCATGTAGCTGGCCTCGTCGACATCGGGGTTCTTGCAGTTAAGCAGTTGCAGGACTTCGCCTTCGGCGATGACATTGGTGGCGCTTGAAACAACCGACATGATCGGCATCGAGTTCAGCTCAACCAGCATCTGGAACGCACGCGAGTAGAGAAAATCGCCTACCAGTACGCTAGGTGCGTTGCCCCACCGGGCGTTGGCAGTCGCTTTGCCGCGACGCAGGTCTGATGTGTCAACGACGTCGTCATGAAGGAGTGTGGCGGTATGGATGAATTCAATAACAGCCGCTAGGTTGATGTGTCCGGTTCCCTGGTAGCCGCATCCGCGAGCGGCGAGCAGTACCAGTAGCGGGCGAATGCGCTTGCCGCCACTTTCGACGATATAGCTGCCAATTTTCTCCACCAGCGGTACGCCGGAGTGAAGATTGCCGAGGATGAATTGGTTTACCGCTTCGAAATCGGCGCCGATTTGAGGATGAAGTTGATGTGGCTGCATGGGTAGGCTGGCGTTATGATTTGAGGGAATGCTAAGGGGGTGCAATAACAGAGTCAAGAACTTCGCAGGCGCTTCTTCATCTGGGTTGTTTTTTGTGCGCCCTTGGCGTAGTATCCGCTCCCCTGTGGTTCGTTCAATTTTCAGACGGTCGTTTCTTAATCGTTTGAGCTCCCTATCATATGGTCAGGCGCATGCAGTCGGTGCTCTGCTCCATTAGAAGTAGGCGTTAAATAGTAGCCGGACGAAGCCCGTAACTGGAGAAAAATATGTACGCAGTGATTGTAAGCGGTGGTAAGCAGTACCGTGTAAGCGAAGGCCACACTTTGAAAGTTGAAAAGTTGGTTGGTGAAGAGGGCTCATCGCTGGATCTGGATCAGGTTCTGCTGGTTGCCAATGGCGAAGATGTTAAGATCGGCGCGCCGCTTGTTGCCGGTGCCAAGGTCAGTGTTGAAATCTTGGCTCATGGTCGTGGCAAGAAAGTTCGCATCATCAAATTCAAGCGTCGTAAGCACCACATGAAGCAGATGGGTCACCGTCAGTGGTTTACCGAAATTAAGATTACCGGAATTAGCGCGTAAGCGGATACCGGTTGTTGAAGGAGAGTAGTAATGGCTCATAAAAAAGCTGGCGGTAGTACTAATAACGGTCGCGACTCAGAGTCGAAACGCCTAGGTGTTAAGCGTTTCGGTGGTCAGAAAGTTTTAGCCGGTAACATCCTGATTCGTCAGCGTGGAACACGTTTTCATCCGGGCAACAATGTGGGTATTGGCAAGGATCATACCTTGTTTGCCACGTCGGAAGGTGTTGTTAAGTTCGAAGTTAAAGGCCCTAAGAACCGTAAGTTTATCAGTGTGGTTAGTGCCTGATAACAGTTTAGCGGGTGTAAAACAGTCGTTGACTGTTTGTTGAAAGAGCTCCGCAAATGCGGGGCTTTTTTTGTTTTTGGCAGGCTATGATTATGTAAGGCCTTTAAGGTCTCGGATACTCAGCTGCGGAGTGGATCATGAAATTTGTCGACGAAGTCGTCATCGGTGTAGAGGCGGGGAAGGGCGGCAATGGCTGTATGTCTTTCCGGCGCGAAAAGTATATCGCTAAGGGCGGCCCTAATGGCGGAGATGGCGGTGATGGCGGCTCGGTCTGGGTTGAAGCGGCTGATGGGTTAAACACGCTGGTGGATTTCCGCTTCCAGCGTGCCTATCGGGCGGAGCATGGTCAGAACGGGATGAGCCGCGACTGCACCGGTCATAAGGGCGAGGAGCTGGTGCTGCGGGTGCCGGTGGGGACGACGGTCATCGACGAGGATACCCAGGAGGTGCTCTGCGATATGACCCAGGTGGGTCAACGTGACAAGGTAGCCCAGGGTGGTTTTCATGGTCTGGGCAATACTCGGTTTAAATCCAGCGTTAATCGTGCCCCGCGACAGACCACCAATGGCTCTGCAGGTGAGGCGCGTAATCTTAAACTGGAGCTGAAGGTGCTTGCGGATGTGGGGCTGCTGGGGCTGCCTAATGCCGGTAAATCAACCTTTATCCGCGCGGTCTCGGCGGCTACGCCTAAGGTCGCCGATTATCCATTTACTACCCTGGTGCCCAATCTTGGCGTGGTCAGTGTCGAACGTGATCGCAGCTTTGTGGTCGCTGATATACCCGGTCTGATCGAAGGTGCGGCTGAAGGCGCGGGTCTTGGTGTGCGCTTTCTCAAGCACCTGACCCGCACCCGTATTTTGCTGCACCTGGTTGATATGGCGCCCTGGGATGGCGTGGAGCCTGCTGAGTCGGCCCAGATCATCATCAATGAGTTGCGAAAGTTTAGTCCTACGCTGGCCGACCAGGAGCGTTGGCTGGTGCTTAATAAGCTTGATCTGGTGCCCGAGGATGAGCGTGAAGCGCGTTGTCAGACGTTGGTCGATGCGCTGGCGTGGACGGGACCTGTGTTTCAGGTTTCTGCGATCAGCAAGCAGGGGACCTTCGAGGCTTGTCGCGCGGTGATGGAGCATATCGAGACGCGTAAACAGCAGGAGGCGGATGATCCAGAGTTGGCGGAGCAGGAACTCGAGCGCAAGGCATTGCTTGAGCAGGAGGCGCGTGAGCGACTGCGGTTGCTGCGTATACAGCAGCGTGCGCGGCGCTTGCAAAAGGGCGATCCGGGTGTTGATGGCTTCGATGACGACGATGATGATTACGACGACGATGATTATGACGTCGAGACCGTCTACGCGCCCTAACACTTTTTTTGTAGCAAGGATTAACACAGATGAATGCCAGGCAGGCGGTCACGCAGGGTAAGCGCTGGGTCGTTAAGGTCGGGAGTGCGCTTCTGACTAATGATGGTCAGGGTTTGGATGAACCGGCGATTGCGGGCTGGGTTAACCAGATGGCCGCGTTGCGCAAGCAGGGTATCGAGCTGGTGCTGGTTTCGTCCGGCGCGGTCGCAGCCGGGATGCGGTGCTTGGGTATGACTGAGCGCCCGCATGAGCTGCATAAGCTGCAGGCCGCAGCGGCGGTCGGGCAGATGGGTTTGGCACAGACCTATGAAGCGAGTTTTAAGCGCCACAATCTGCATACCGCGCAGATCCTGCTGACCCATGATGACCTCTCTAACCGCAAGCGCTACCTGAATGCCCGGGGTACGCTGGAGGCTTTGGTTGACTGGAGTGTCGTGCCTGTCGTCAACGAAAACGATACCGTGGTTACCGATGAGATCCGCTTTGGTGATAACGACACCCTGGGTGCGTTAGTGGCCAATTTGATGGTGGCAGACGTGCTGATTCTGCTGACCGATCAGCGCGGCTTGTTTGATGCCGACCCACGCAAAAACCCACAGGCAAAAATGATCGAGCAGGCGCGCGCTGATGATAAATATCTGGATGCGGTAGCAGGCGGCGGCGCTGGCGCATTAGGGCGCGGCGGGATGCAGACCAAGCTTCGGGCAGCGCGCTTGGCGGCCCGCTCGGGTGCGGCGACAGTCATTGTCGGCGGGCGAGAAACCGACGTGCTGTTGCGGCTGCGCGCAGGTGAATCCTTGGGAACCTTGTTGACCCCTGACTGTGAGCCGCAGGCGGCGCGTAAGCAGTGGTTGGCAGGACATCTGCAGGCGCGTGGCACCCTGGTCTTGGATGCCGGGGCGGTTAAGGTGCTGGCGGAATCCGGGCGCAGTCTGTTGCCGGTGGGTGTTAAAGCGGTCGAGGGCGTATTTTCGCGGGGAGAGATGGTGCTCTGTGTTGATGAGCAGGGAACGGTAGTTGCGCGCGGCCTGGTCAATTACAGCGCCGATGAGGCGCGGCGTATCATCGGCCGGTCCAGCACTCTGATTGAGCAGACTCTGGGTTATGTTGGCGAAGAGGAGCTGGTGCACCGGGATAACCTGGTGCTGGCGTAGCGGCGTTGGTGTCTATTTTATGTTCTGCCTCGCTGATATGCCACAGTCGTGTTGGGGCCATTGTCTTACGCGTTGGATGGCCTCGCCTGCCGCCAAGCCAGGATTAGAGCAGGCTCTGCTACCGTAACCCGGCGTAGCTGGTGCCGTATATTTTATCCCACCGCACTTCGGTTTCTACGTCCTACTGCTCCTGCGTGCTACGGTTTATACGTACTACTGTTCCTACGTACTTTTAGCCCAATGGGCTTTAGGAGTCTTCATGAGCCCTGTTAGTGATCAAACCGATCCCCAGGCCCGCCTTTATTATGCCCATGATCCGATGTGCAGCTGGTGCTGGGCGTTTAGCCCCTGTTGGCAGCAGATTCAGCAGCGATTGCCGCGAACGGTTGAGGTTGTGCGGTTAGTGGGCGGCTTGGCTGCAGATAGCAGCGAGCCGATGCCCCTCGAGATGCAGACTTTTCTGCAGCAGACCTGGCGCCAGATTCAGGCCCGGGTGCCGGGAAGCGAATTCAATTATGATTTCTGGCGCCGCTGCAGCCCGCGCCGGTCAACCTATCCTGGCTGTCGCGCGGTTATTGCGGCGCGGCACCAGCAGGCGGAGAGCGCGATGACGCTGGCGATCCAACAAGCCTATTATCTGCATGCGCGAAACCCTTCGGACGAGAGCACGCTGGTCGCGCTGGCGCAGGAGTTAGGCTTGGATGTGTCGCAATTTACGCGAGATCTCAATGCCGCTTTGACCCGGCAAACACTGCTCAGTGAGATCGTGCGGTGTCGCGAGATGGGCGCACAAGGCTTTCCCAGCCTGATCCTGGAACAACAGCAGCAGCGCTGGCTGATCGCGCTCGACTATAGCGACCCAGAGGCCGCTCTGAGCCAGATTGTGCAGTGCATGGAGGAGCCTGGTTGCCCGTGATCTCCAGCCATACGGCGACAACCCAAGGGCATACAAGCGTGTGACTAGACCGGCAGCATCAGGGCTGAGCGTTGTGGGTAATCCGGGCTAGGGGCTGTTAGCTGCAGGTTATTAGCTGCAGGTTATTAGCTGCAGGTTATTAGCTGCAGGTTATTAACTACGGGCTGTTAGCTCAGGACTGAAGCTCCACTTGCGCCCGCAGTCCGTCGAGATCCTCGACCCGAATCGTGCCGCGCCCAAGCGTCACTAGCCCCTGGTGTTCGAAATGCTTAAGCTGACGACTGATCACCTCCCTGGCCGAACCCAGCTCGGTGGCCAGATCCTGATGGGTGATCTGCAGCTCGATCCGCTCACGCCCACGCTGGATCAGGTAACGCGCCAGGCGCAGGTCGATACGCTCAAACGCCAACTGCTGCACCAGCCCGATCAAGCTACTCAAGCGCGCACCGTAGGAGTGGAAGATAAATGACCGCAGCCCGTCAGAACGACTCAGCGCTTCTGCAAACTGGGTTCTGGGAATGGCGAAGGCCTGCACGTCGGTCTCGGTAATCCCTTCGGCAGGGTAGGTATCCTGCCCCAGTAGGCAGGCCGTTGTCAGCACACAGGTGCCGCACTCTTCAATCCGGTACAGCACGATTTCACGCCCAGCTGGCGAACGCCCCACCACCTTGACGCAGCCCTTCACCACCAGCAGGTAGTTCTGACAGGAGTCTCCGACCCGAAACACTGACTGCCCGGCGGGGACGGTCAACAACCGCGCCTCGGCTAAAGTCTTGGTCCCGGCTGGGTCATCGATCTGGCTCAGCGCCGGGAAGGCCTGCTCTAGCAAGGGGTGTAGGCTGTTCATTATTTGTCCTGGGGGGGCTGGCGGCGCTGACGCACCAGCAGCATCACATAGCGGATGTTGTAAGCAAAGCCGATCAGCAATGCCAGGGCTGCGGTAATAAAAAACAGCAGCCCGATCCCGGCAGAGCCCAGATAGTTACTCGCCCAGAGGCTGAGAATACTGATCAGCGCCAGCGGGATACCCGTACGCATCATCAGTTTAAGGATGCGGTCATCTCGAATCTCCGGTTTGTCGCTGGCATCAGTAACCGGCTCGATGTTGTTATTGGACAGCGGGTCGGCTTTGTTTTTATTACGGGACATGGAGAGCACTCAGTAGCGGTAAGTTCTGATTCTTGACCGCCATCCTACGTTTCGCGCCGGGGTGCAGCAAGGCGGCTGCGACCATGGTAGCACTGAGCAACGGATGA
Source organism: Neptunomonas sp. (assembly GCA_004195305.1). Taxonomy (GTDB): domain Bacteria; phylum Pseudomonadota; class Gammaproteobacteria; order Pseudomonadales; family Balneatricaceae; genus Motiliproteus. Next base: position 33,015 of record SDWN01000923.1, read on the forward strand.
TCCTGTCACCACGACTGGCACAGGAGCAGAGGAATACTGCCGCTACGCCTTAACAGCTCTTCCCCCCCTTGCTAGAATAGCTCTCTCTACCTCAGCCGTTATCAAGGGAGCAGCCATGCCTGTCTACCGTTCCAAGACATCTACCCACGGTCGTAACATGGCCGGCGCCCGCTCTCTCTGGCGCGCCACCGGGATGAAGGACGACGATTTCAACAAGCCGATCATTGCCGTTGCCAACTCCTTTACCCAGTTTGTCCCCGGTCACGTGCACCTCAAGGATATGGGCCAGCTGGTGGCACGGGAGATCGAAAAAGCCGGAGGGGTGGCGAAAGAGTTCAACACCATCGCCATCGATGACGGCATCGCCATGGGCC
>SDWN01000231.1 GCA_004195305.1 Neptunomonas sp.
ACCATTAACTCTGCACGTGGCGAGATGGGTGCGGTCACCAACCGTCTGAACTTCACCGTCAACAACCTGAGTTCTGTGTCTCAGGCGGCTTCGGCCTCGCGTTCACGGATCGAAGATGCCGACTTCGCCGCTGAATCGGCTAATTTGAGCCGGGCGCAGGTGCTGCAGCAAGCCGGTACCGCGATGTTGGCGCAAGCTAACTCGGCACCACAGCAGGTACTCTCGCTACTCCAGTAAGTCCGGGGGGCGTTAGTTCAGCTAAAATCACTGCCCCGGTTCTCCGGGGCAGTGTTGTTTTGAGATGATGAAGAACGTCATTTAATGCTTGCCGATCAATTTTTAAGATGATGTTTGCTGTAGGGCTGACAAGAAGCGTTATTTTAAAAGCTGATTGAATTCAGGAGAAGTGAGCATGGTTGATCAGATTGGAGTTTCTCAAGTACCCGTGTCGGTGCAGCCTAAACCGGTTGCCCCTCAGGGATCTGCTCAGTCGGCCCCCGAGGCAGTCGCACCCGAGAGTGCGGTCAAGCAGGTCGAGGCCGTAGCCAAGGCGGAAGCGACTGTCGGTTCTATTGAGCAAGCCCAGATCTCCGCCGAGAAACTGCAGGCCTCGGTGGATAAGCTGAATCAGTTTATGAAAGAGGGGCAGCGTTCACTGGCGTTTACCGTCGATGATTCTGCCGAGCAAGTGGTCGTGCGGGTCACCGACCGAGAGACCAATGAGTTGGTTCGTCAGATCCCCACCGAAGAGGCGCTGGCGATCCAAGAGCATCTGGATAGTGTGATGGGGATGTTGTTGAATGAGAAAGTATAACCTGTTGGTTGGGTTTTAATCCGACGCCAGGTTGTCGGAATCAGTTCCGAGTTACGCAGGTGAGCTGGGCTGGTTCTTTTGCATAGATCGCCCAGAAGACGGAGTACTTGCAGGCGATCGTTTATATAATGACTCGTATCACTAGCCGCTAGTTCTCATCCCTGCGGCAGTCCCGAGCCGGAGGTTGTTATGGTTGATAGTATTCTCTCTTCACTGGGCGGTGGCTCAGGCATCGATACCAAAGCGCTGGTTGAAAGCCTGGTTGCGGCTGAGCGTGCACCTAAAGAGTTCATTCTCGATAGCAAGACCACCACCCTTGAAACCCAGATCTCCGGTTATGGGGCGCTGCGCAGCGCAATGTCTGGCATTCAGGACAGTATGAAGCTGCTGGCCGATGCCGATACCTTCAATGCCCGTAATGTGGCCTTTACCGATACCACCCTGGTCACGCCGACATCGGTTGATCCCGGTGCAGCAGTTGGCGATTACAGTATTAACGTGACGACGCTGGCTTCGGCCCATTCGCTCAGTGTCAGTGGTTTTTCTGATAAGGATGCGGTGGTCGGTAACGGCACTCTGAGCTTTAGTTTCGGCGATTGGGATGCGAGCCACACGACGTTGGACACCTCCAACTCCGATAAGGCCTCCAAGACGCTGACCATCGATGAATCCAATAATACCTTGAGTGGCATTCGTGATGCGATCAATAACGGTGATTTCGGGGTGCAGGCTTCGGTTATCGATACGGGCGGTGGCAACTATGCCCTGCAGATCGCCTCGGAGTCGGGTGCCAGCAATGAGATGAAAATCTCGGTCACGGAAGGGGTCTCACCCGGGTTAGCGGCGCTGCAGTTTGATGAAACAACCCAGGCGATGGCTGAAAAAAGTAAGGGTGTCGATGCGGCTTTCAAACTCAACGGCCTGGATATCACCCGCGCCACGAACAATATCGATGATGTGATCAACGGGCTGAAATTCACCCTCAACGGGGTCTCGGCCGATGCCAATGACAACATGACGGTCAGTGTCGAAGCCGACAAGAGCTACGGCGAGCAGATCGTCCGTGACTTTGTCGAGGTCTATAACCTGTTTCTGGAGCAGACCGGTAACCTGACCACGCCGGCGGATGTGGACGAAGATGCCGAGGATCAGACCCTCGGCTCGCTATCGCGTGACCCGACCACAAAGACCATGCTCAACCAGATCCGCTCACAGATCTCCTCGACCCTGACCGGTCTGGATGGCAACTACACCGCGTTGGCCACCATTGGCATTCAGACTCAGATCAGTGGTGATCTGGAGATCAACGAGGATCTGTTTAAGCTAGCGCTGGATAATAATTTTAGCGCCTTGACGGATATTTTTACGGGAAGCACGTCCGCCAGCGATGCCCGGCTAAGTATCGTTAAAACC
>SDWN01000457.1 GCA_004195305.1 Neptunomonas sp.
TTTTTTTACCTTTTCCTTGGTTCATAGGGGCAAACCCATCATCGAAGAAGCCATTGCTGCGCGTCTGAGCATGGCCCCACGGAGCCCACTACTGGATCTAGAATAGGTTATCGCCGGGACAATCAGTGGTAGTTTTTTGGGAAAGGGTGTAAGTATCTTGCAATCCGGGGTATCGGGAAGCAGAGCATAAGGGCTGTCTTGCTCTACCCTACGCTGTCATTTCAGCGCAGGTGCTAGTGGTAATACTAGTAGTCATCTGATGGCTTGCGGCCCGAATTGACCGAGCGACTGGCCAGACCTGGTGGCTCAGGGAGTCTTTCTGTAATGCTGCGGCCCTGGCCTAATCGGAATAGGGAATAGGGAAAGGGGAAAGGGTGAGCGCCCCCTCAACGCAGTAACTTTGGAAGACGACCTCAGCACTTAGTGCTTGTGGCGAGCCAGCCATAGCTGATAGCCACGGTCGGGCCAATAGCTTTGAAAATGTGCGATCACAGCACTGATCTGGGCATCGCTCAACTGCGCCTGCCAGCCGGGCATGTTGCCTTGCGTGCCCTCTCGAATGGTTCGCAGCAACTGCGGATAGGGGTGGTGCCAGGCATGGGCAGTACCGTTGAGCGGCGGCGGCGGATACATCCCCTGAGCATCGGGTTTTTTCCACTGCTCAGTCCCTTCGGCACGCGGACCATGACAACTGGCACAGTACCCTGCAAACAGTTTGCCGCCTTCATCCACCTGCTGCTGGCTGTACCAACGCTGGGTATCGGGATCCTTATTCCACGGAATTTCGGGATCGACACAACCCCCGAGCAGTGCTATCCCAACAACGCCAAGCCAGTACTTTCTATGCATCAACCTACTCCGCCAAAGGACCATATCACCGGATACCCGACTTCTGCTGCCGGGCTCTGACATAGGCGATGATATGTGCGACATCGGCAGGGGTAACCTGCGGCTGAGGCGGCATATCGCCGAACTGCCAGTGATGTGCCCGAGTCCCCTCTTTAACCGCCCGATAGAATGCGGAATTACCATGATGACCCGGCTCGTACACTTTATGGTTCAGCGGTGGCCCCTGATCGGTGCCGTTCATCATCCGTCCGTGACAGCTGGCGCAGTTTTTACTGTAGAGCTGTCGCCCCTGATCGGGATCCGCAACCTGCTCGGGTTCATCAGCCACACCGCAGCCACTCAATAATACGACTGCGCCCAAACTTATCCAGTGTTTCAACTTCATATCGCTCTCCTCGACGTAATTAACGGGTGGGTTAAGCGGACTGCTCAAGATCACTTAACTCAACGGAGCTGGCCACCACTAATCCGGCTTCAACCGGGCAATACTCCAGCGCGATACACTCGATCAGCTCGAGCTTTCCCTTCATCGTGATCGAGCCTAATGGGCTGGGTTTGAGCCTGTGCGAATGCACCAACATCTGATACAGCGAGGCGCCAATCAACGCCCGGACCCCGACCTCTTTACAGTGTGATTGCAGCCCGGACGCCACATTAATGGTGTCGCCAAAATAAACCAGCTCGCGTTTCAAGTCACCGACTTCGCTGACTAAAACCGGACCCGCGTTCAACCCTGCGCGCAGATCTACCCAGGTTCCATGCAGGGGTTCGCTCAGCGTGCGCTGCGACTCAATGAGGCTAAAAACATCGGCCAAACATCCCAGGATATCGGGTGCCGAACGGCGCTCAGTCAGATCCCAGGTAATGACCATCTCATCACCGATATAACGGTGCACCTCGCCACCATACTGATCAACCAGACTGGCGATATCGAAAAACAGATTGCCGATTAATACCTGTGTCTTGGCATCACCAATTTTTTCGGTCAGCCGCGTTGAACCCACCACATCAAGAAACATAAATACCAAGTTCTGCATCGCCGGTTCCTGATAACGGCCTAGCAGGATCTCGATCAGTGAACGGGTACCCAAAAAAGCGATAATCCGCAGCAATAGATTAAAAGTCAAAGCATAAGGCTTAGCACCAGGATGTAACTGATCAACGGTAATCGCCGCAGCCGCCGTCCACGGCGCTGACGCACCCAGAACGTATCTAACAAACCGATGAATAAACCGTTCAAAACACCGTTTATAAGCCCGAAGATCATCGGTTCGGACAACACGATACTGTACAAGACGCCCAACAGCGATGCGGCGATGATGATCACCAGCACTCTGTTAAGATCCCGCCATAGACGGTGAGAAACCAACACTAGGGCATCCTCCTTGAATGCGTACTGAGCGCTCTGAATAACACCCATCTCACCCTGTTACAGCCCCGCATATCAATGCTGACCATGGCCACCCATCATCCCGGACTTAGCGGACATATCTGCGGCAGCAACATTTTCACCCCGATGAAAAGCCTGATGAATATACGTCAGGATACTCCAGCGTTGGCTCTCACTGAGCATGCCTTTGAACGCGGGCATGGCCGAATTCATGGCGACGAAAGGTGCTACCGTGCCGCCCTCAGAGATGCGCCAGTACAGGTACTGATCGCCCTTGCCCGCAGCTGTATGGAAGTGATTGGTCAGGTCCGCGGGCGCGTGTTCCAGACTTTTTGCAAACGGCCCGGTACCCCGGCCATCGACGCCGTGGCAGCCCATGCAGTTATCATTGTATAGGTTCATCCCTTTACTGGCCTGCGCGTAGCTGCCCCACTGATCGTAGGTTTTATCGGCGAAGGCAACGGGCGGCTCTGACCAGGACGCATGCGCGTGCCCGCCCATCCCCATATTGCCAACAGCCATACCGTCCATGTTCATACCTTTCATGTCCATACCCGCATGCCCCTGCACGGAAATCTGCTTGACCGAACTCATATCCATGCTGTTCATGTTCATGCTGCTCATGTCCATCTCACCCATCCCTTGGGCGGGCTGGCCATGACCTGCGCCATGACCCTCGTCATGCTTGACGCCAGCCTGAGCCGACAACGACACCATGACCACGATCGGCAGCAGCCCTGTTTGAAAATATTTACGCATACACAACGCCTCAGTGCGGGTTGGTTGCTGGGGCAGAAGGCTGCCCCAGAATAATAATAATAATCTTGGAGCCTGTCGGGCTACTTGCCGTAGTGAACCCCGCCAAAGTGTTTTTTACCGTCTGCGGTTTTAAACAGCACCATCAGCTGAGTCTTACCGGTCTCTTTGAGGTCATAGCCGGCCATATACCAGTCACCCATTTTCATCAGCGGCTTGCTCTCCTCCTTACCATCGGGGTAAACCACTTTGGAGTTAGCCTGCAGCTCGGTCACGACATTCGTCCCCTGCTCGATCTTAACCATCAGATTATGGGTACCGCCGTGATTCATCCCTTGCGCTGCGGGCATCACATGAAAACTGACGTTGTAACCGTTGATATCACGTTTTTCCAGGAACATCGGCGCACTGCTCTGCCTCTGAGTCATGCCCTGATGATTCATAGCGTCCTGATTCATACCGTCATGATTCATACTGTCGTGATTCATATCCTCATGCCCGGTTTGTCCCGCTTGAACCGTGCTGGCGATCACCAAAGAGCTAAGGGTTGTCGCCAGTAACAATTTGTTAAATTTCATTATTATCTTCCTTTTCATTAATAAACAGGTGGTTGTTGGTAGTGGGCTAAATCTCTTCGGACAGACCGGCGGCGGCCTCCTCAATAGGGTCATGGGCCTTACGCAGACGCTCTTTAAGCAGCAACACCAGCCCATAGATCACCGGCAGGACCACCAGGCACAGCAGCGTCACACTGACCATGCCACCGACCATCGGTGCGGCGATACGCTGCATCACTTCCGAACCGGTGCCGTGACTCCACATGATCGGCAGCAAGCCGGCGATGATCGCCACCGCAGTCATGGCGATCGGCCTGACCCGCTCGGAGGTGCCATCCCGAACCGCGTTATACAGTTCCTGTGGCGTTAGCTTGATCGTTTTTCCACCTTTGGAAAGCCGTTCCTTCGCCACCCTCTGATCGATAA
>SDWN01000693.1 GCA_004195305.1 Neptunomonas sp.
AGATGTGTATAAGAGACAGCGTGCATACTGTCTCCGGTTCAATGCGTTACGTGCCATCTGTCCAATAAATCCGGTTTGATCGTGACGCCAGGGAGTAAAACGTTGCAGTTGATAGAGATCATCTGATGGACGATTTATCCCCCAGCTGGTTGTTACCGCTTGGTGATAGCCCGCCATTTTGAGTGCCTCTATAGTCTGGTGGTTGTAATCGATATCTGGTTTGCCATTAGGATAGGCGAAGGAGCGGATTGGAGCATCGATGATTGCTTCAAGCTGTGCTTTATTGCTGTCTATTTCATGGCTTAACTCAGCGGTACTGAGTGTGGTTAAAATAGGGTGGCTACAGCTATGGCCTCCAATCTCCATACCAGCACTCGATAGCATCTGTATCTGTAGAGGCGTCATCATTAAAGGTTGGGGTGATGGTAGGCCGTCACAAAGACGATCGACTGCTTGCTGCCGCTCAATCGGTGGCAGATGTTTAATCTTGAGAAGCAGTTGATAAGCCAGCTGTTGCCGTTCAGCTTGGCTTTGGATAGATCGGACCCCCAGGTCCAGCCAGTCCAGGTCCAGCTCGGTATTGGGGTGGTTCCGTAACGACTCAATGACGCGATCGTTCCACATCGACTGGCCAGCTATAAAGTCGGTAGCGATAAAAAATGTCGCCTGTAATCCAAATTTCTGCAGCATCGGTAGGGCGACTGAGCAGTTGTTTGCATAGCCATCGTCGAAGCTGATAACCACAGAGCGGCGAGGTAATGTTTGCTGTTGCTGCTGGGTGATGGCCTGATCCAGCGTAAACACATTAAAATAACGCCTGATCCAGCGTAAATGCAGTTTGAATTTAGCGGCAGTCATCTCATCGGGTCGCATCGGGTCGAAGTCGGGCAGTACCTGATGATAGATGAGGATTGACAGCCGGTTTTTTCCGAGAAAAAATCCAAGGCCAGCTTTTAAGGGGTTAAGCATAAATGCATCCGTTCTGTCATGACTACTAGGAGCCTGTTGGGCTTGGCCGATCGTAGCGAGGAAAAATACGATTTGAGGCAGATTTTCTGATCATCCAAGGCGATAAATCGGCAGGAAAGCCGATTTACACAGCGATAGCTGCCCGTAGGGCAAGCTGCAGGGACGCTGCTTGTGAATAGCGAGCTATTTAACGAGGGTGATCGTGAAAATATGACCAAATTCTGGTTTCCGCAGTAGATCAGTGTTAAATCCGACAGGCTCCTAGGATTACGCAGTATCAAGTCTTCGTTATGCTATCGGAGGTGGGTCAAAATGTAGTTATGTGTAAGACTGTAAACCGGTTTTTTTTGATAAAAACAGATCATAACTTTGCTTGCAACCAATTTATGTATAATGTGTTTCTTTCAAGGCACAAGAGCATAGGATGTGTACCAGGGTATGGCTAAAATGCGTCAATCAGGCAATTCTGCTCTATTGGTGGCCTATCATTTCCCTCCTGTTGCTTTCAGCAGTGGCGTGCATCGTGTACTGGCGTTGGCCAATACGATGGCAAGCCGGAACTGGCAAATTAGCGTACTCACCGCGCAGCCTGATATTTACGACCGTGTCGATGCATCATCCGTTAACGAGATAGATGCCCGTATCCGGGTGCTTCGGGCAAAAGCCTTTGACACCCGCAAGCACCTTAGCTTTAAAGGCAAATACCTACAATGGATGGCGCTGCCCGATACGCTGCAGTCCTGGGTACTATTTGCTGTTCTTAAAGGACTGGTTGAGATTCGCCGCAAGCGCCCCGCACTGATCATATCCACCTATCCTATTGCTTCGGCGCATCTGATCGGGCTGATGCTGCACCGTCTGACCAAGACCCCCTGGGTGGCTGATTTTCGTGATCCGATGGCGCAAGAGGGCTACCCGGCAAACAGATCCCAATGGCGCTCATTTAAATGGATCGAGGAGCAGGCCGCTCGTCATGCGACCCGGCTGGTGTTTGCCACACCCGGCGCGATGGCGGAGTACCGCCAGCGTTATCCTGAGGTGCCGTCTGAGCGCTGGATGGTGATGACTAATGGCTTTGAAGAACGGCGTTACCAGAACATAAAGTCGACAGCAAAAGCTCAAACAATCTCAAAACAGGGTGTTGCGCCGTTTAAATTACTGCATTCCGGTTTAATCTACCCACACGAGCGTAATC
>SDWN01000924.1 GCA_004195305.1 Neptunomonas sp.
CCATTTGTTCAATCAATTTACTTTATCCAAAACAAATCGCGATAACAGCGTCCTAAAGACCATCGTAAAACCCAAATAAGCCGCCTAACACGTTGTAACAAAAGGATTTGCCGGCAACGCCTCTAAAACAACCGCCCTACCCGAAAAACCGACCCGCGCTGACTATTCTGAGCCTTTTTATGGGCAGATCAGCACAAATCCAGAAAAAGGGTCTTGCTCAGTGCGAACAGCAGCCCACATTTTCACTCTCACTGGCTCTCTCACGGGCACTCTCACGAGTACGCTCTTGCGCCGATCCGCACCCTCGGCGGGTGCGATCTCCCCAGGCCCAAGCTTGATCGAAGCCATCCGGCCAGCCAGTCAGTCAGCGCGCCTTGATGCTCAGCGTTTTACGCCCCGCGCCTGTAGCGCTAGCCAAAACCGATCTGGGAGCCTTGGGACGTCGATGCACTACCGTTGTCGGGGTCGATTTATTCACCAACACCAGCGCAGATTCCGCATCGTCAGCCGTCGTGCCGACCCAGGCACGGGCAGGAGATCTAACCTCAAGCGGACGCCCTGATAATTCTGCTTCAACAACCCCCGGTACGGATTCAACGTCGGCAACGCCAACCTGCTGCGGTTGCGTCAGCATCTGACCCAACTGTTTAAGCTGGTTAACCATTTTCGCCTCTTCCGCCTCCTGGCATCGCTGCACCCCATTAAATGACGGGGCGACTGGCGCTGTCGAAAGACTGGCACTGACGATCGGCAATGGCGACATCGATTGACTAACCGACAGTGGCACCACCGGCATTTCGACGGCCGGTGCTGAAACGGGTTTTTCGACAGCCCGCTCCGGTTCCAATTGCGGCAGTGCAGACACCGACTTGGAGGTGGTCGCACCAACCTTTATCCGCAGCAGCAATCGACTCAATTCCTGCTGCAGCTGCGCGGCCTGAATCGACATCTCATCTCCGCTTTCAAGCACCGCCAACGCCGCGAGAGAGCTCTCGCGGGCCTGACGCTGGGCATCTATCAAGACACTATTGGCCGACTGAGATGCAGCCGCCGCCTCCATCGCTAAACGCGCCCTCAGCGCAGCCTCATCCTGCTGCACCTGTAACTGCTGCAAGGTCCGCTCTGATTCAACCAAGGCCTGAGACAGCGCCTTAGCCCCGTCTCTGGCTTGCTGTTGACACTGACTCAACTGCTCAACAGTCGCGACAGCCCTAACCAGCAGACCGATGCCCTCTGCAAATAACGCTTTATCTAACTCTGCAGAGGAATTTTCTGGCCGGGACTCGACAACAGAGGGGGCTTTGCCCACTCCAGCAGGGCGGCTCGCACCATCCGCTACCCGTACAGTCGAAGCCGGAGCAGTGATCGGGGGCAGAACCACTGCGGGTAAGGGCTTAGGCTTAGGCTTCGGGCAGGGTTTGGACTTTACTTTAAGCGCGGGTACTGAGGAGAACTTCGCCTTGACGGGCTCTTCAGGCAAATCCTTCATCCAAGCACGCTCATGATCCACCTGCCGCGTCCGCTTTACCACGGCATCTGTCCGACCAAATTTATAGTTGCGCAGTGAGCGGCCGACTAACTCTATGGTATGGAGTAACTCCATCTCCTTTAACTCTGCGACATCATCGGCATAATCCAGCTCTTCGATCAAAAACTGAGCCTCTCCATGCTCCCGAATCTCGACATAGAGTGGAAAATCTAACCCCGCCTCAGCGGCGCGAAGGTACAGCTCCCAACGGTCGTCGATATTACCGCGACAGGAACCGACATAATGCTGACCACTAACCTTACACAGGATCTTAAAAACAACCACAGATAACCTTCACATGATGAATATACAGTACAAATAAAAACAGCAACGTGGCAGCTAGGAACCGGCCGCCCCGAATAACCACTTAGAGAAAACTGAACAAATAAAACACCCGATATCGACGCCTAAAGACAACCCACGCCCTACGGAAAGGCGCGCATTATACCGGTCTAACGGGGCATTAAAAGGGTTAACAAGAGGCGAAACCCGAGCTAATCACCTACTTGGCCCACACACCCTTCCCCTACTCAACCAATCAGGTCAAGCCAACGACACAGTAAAGCTTTCGTACAGCACCTACCTGCAACACCACTTCGTCATCCAACTGCTTACCTAACAACGCCTTACCCAAAGGTGCAGCAGGGGTCACAACGGTGACATCACCCGCCTCGGTTGCCACTCGGATACACTTATTGCCCGCTGCAGCTGTTGCGCCCTAACTGACAAACCATGAGCCAGGTAAGCCGCCTCCAACCCCAGAGTGTCATATTTATTCTCCGCCTTACTTTCGCAGTGGGTAGCCGATTGATGCGCCTGATGACTTGCATGCAACAGGGTATCGAGCTGCCGCTGCAACTGAACAGAGACGTTGTAAACCAGATCAATCTTCAGCATAAACAGACCCATGACAGACGCATAAACTCATCGACCGGACAGGCAATAAACACCAATAACACCACCTATAGCCGCAACCACGGATGCCTGAACCGAGCGACCAGCTGCAGAGAAGTGACTGACTATTTAATCGCCACTGCGTCTGATTCAACCCATAACAATAAAAAATTCACTACGACTCGGACAGCGCCCGGGATAGCTGCCGATGGCACCAGACGAATGAGACGGGCCAGAGTCGCTGCTCCGGACTGTCAAACCGCCGCCACAGCTGTCGGTAGGTGATATTGAGACACGGATGCACAACCTCCGGGGCTATCTCAGCCAGAGGCTGCAACACAAAGGCGTTCTTGGTGATCTCATCCCGCGGCAGTGACCCTCCGCTGCCATCGTCCAGACGATACTCGCCGACATAATCGTCATAGCTAAGAATATCGATATCCAGGGTTCTGGCGCTGAATTTGAGCGCATTCAGACAGCGCTGATGATCGTGCTCTATCCGCCGTAACGCTGCAAAAAGCTGCGGCAGACTCTGCTCGGTGTCAATCCCAACCACCAGGTTATAAAACAGATCGCCAGCAAAACCGACCGCCTCGCTTTCATAGATACTGGAGATGCACAGCGGGGCATACGTCGCGGCCAGGACATCGAGGCAACTGCGAATATAACGCTCGCGATCGATATTACTGCCAAGACTCAGATAAGCCCGCGCCATCAGCTGCGCGCTCCACGCTCGATAATCACCCCCACATCCTTAGCATTAGGCACCGCGCCGGGCTTGCCCAGGCGCAAGCGCAACCAGGGTACCGGGAACTCACTCAAGACCAGAGTGGCGATCTGCTCAGCCATGGTTTCAACCAGCAGGAACTCGCTGTGTTGAATAAAATCGACCAGCCGTTCACTGACGGTTTTATAGTTAAGGGTACTATCGATATCTTCGCTAGCCGCCGCCTTGCGGATATCGGTTCCCATCTCCAGATCGAGATTAACCCGCTGCTTGATTTTGCGCTCCCAGTCATAGATACCGATCACGGTTTCCACTTCCAACTCCTTGATATAGACAATATCCATCTGGGTACTCCTACGCCTGCTGGCTGTTTTCGCTTT
>SDWN01000233.1 GCA_004195305.1 Neptunomonas sp.
ACGTAATGAGATCCGGCCATCCTGGGGCACACGTTTCTCGGCAATATCCAGACGTGCCATCACCTTGATACGTGAAACCAGGAGTGACGAAAGCTTACGGTTTGGCTTGAGTACCTCTTTGAGCACACCGTCGACACGGAAACGCACGACCAATTGCTTCTCGTAGGTCTCAATATGAATATCGGACGCTTCCTCTTTAATCGCTTCCGACAACAGCGCGTTGATCAATTTAATGATCGGCGCATCGTCATCACCTTCAAGCAGATCTTCGGTCTGAGGCAACTCCTCGGCTAAGGTAAACAGATCCATCTCATTGCCGATATCTTCCATCAGCTGCTGAGCCTCTGATGAGTTAGCTTGGTAAGCCTGAGTTAATCTTGCTTCAAACTCTGCCGGCGCAAGCTGGACCAGAGGCAAATCCCGGCCCGCATAGCGACGAGCCTCAAGTAGAGCCTCTACTGGCGTCGAGGCGGTATGAAACAGAGTTAGCGTTTGCTCATTAACTTTATCTAATACCGCATTAAATCGATGCGCAAAGGCAAAGGGTAACCGCTCTTTACTCGTCGAGTGAAACACTTCATCAGTTTCACTTTCGACTGCCAAGCCAAGTTCACCAGTTACTTGCGCCAGCTCATCATTCTGAGAAGCTTGAGTCTCACTCATCATCTTTATCTTCAGTTGTAGCTTGAGTGTTATCTTTGTTTAAGCTTTCTGCGCTGTCTTTCTTATCTTTTTCGTTGCTCTCAGAAATCGACTTTAAAGCCGGATCGGTTTCACGCATGTTAGTCGCTAAACCTTTACCTTCTTTATATCGCTCGAGAATATCGTTAACTTCTGGAGGAAGGTAGTCAGATTGATTCCACTCTTCGAGTATAGGCACTTGGCTATTTGGCATTAAGTTAATACCGCGATCCTGCTGCTCAAGCTGCAGTGCACGGAAATAGTTATACTTACGCCCTGCGATGCCTTCCATGGTAATGCCATCACGAATAATCGTTGGCTTGATAAATACCATCAGGTTCTTCTTCTTCTTACCACTCGAAGATGACTTGAATAGGTGGCCAATAATAGGAAGATCACCGAGGAAAGGCACCTTCTGTACACTCTCCTGCACCTCTTCACTGATCAAGCCACCCAAGACAACAATCTGTCCGGAATCGGCCATAACAGTGGTGGTCAGACGACGAGTAGCAAAGGTCACGTCAACACCAGTTTTACCGTTAATACCCGAGACTTCCTGTTCGATGGTCAATTTAACCGAAGAACCTTCGTTGATCTGAGGTATCACTTTAAGCTTAACACCCACCTCTTTACGTTCAACTGTCTGGAATGGGTTGCTGTTACTCGAACTCGAGGTCGAGCCGGTCAAAATTGGAACTTCATCACCGACGATAAACGACGCTTCTTGGTTATCCAGTGTGGTAATAGACGGGGTCGCGAGTACATTCGACTTAGTATCGCTGGAAACGGCCTGAACAAGCGCGCCGAAGTCACCCATGGCAACGCCCCATGCCATACCATTGACCTTGCCTAAGGCTTGAGCCAACAAGGTGATATCACCTTGAACGTCGGGGTTATCGGTACAGTTCTGAGTATCACCCGAGCCAGTACAGGTTTGAGATGCTTTAGTATCCTGAGCTTGCCAAACACCCGCACCAATTTCGCCAATCGTTGGGCCTAAGTTATTAAACTGAGTACCGCCACCGGCAGCCGTGGCCCACTGCACGCCGAAGCCGACGTCATCACCCTCGGCGACTTCAACAATAATCGCTTCAACCAATACCTGCGCTCGACGAATATCGAGTTGATTAATAACACTCTCGATTGTACGCATCTGATCCGGTTCGGCACTGATAACCAAGGCATTGGTATCGGCATGGGCCATAATGTTAATATCATTACGACGTTTACTGCCACCTTGCTTTGCACCACCATCTTTATCATCGACAAGCTTTTGGGCAAATCCGGTCAACACCTCAACCAAATCTTCCGCATTGGCATAACGCAGATAACGAACCTTAGTGTTGCCCATACTAGCCTGTTCGGCATCCAGCTTCTTAATCAGTGACACCACACGTTGGCGGCTTTTTTCATCACCACTGACGATAACGGCATTCATACGCTCATCGGCAACGACTTTTGGCGCTTGTCCCGGTAACTGAGACTTGTTGGCTGTCGAGCGATAGAGGGTCTCGATAATCCGTACTATC
>SDWN01000451.1 GCA_004195305.1 Neptunomonas sp.
GATTCTGAGTAAAATGGCCGATCGCGGACAGATTAAAAATGCCACCATCGACGGCCCATTCGCTCTGGATAATGCCATATCCGTCAGCGCCGCTGAGCAGAAAAAAATTGAGGGAAAGGTCGCAGGCAGAGCCGATATTCTGTTGATGCCCAACCTGCAGGTGGGCAATGCACTGCACAAAGCCTTGACCTACTACGCGCAAAAAAGAATTGCCGCAGCGATTATGGGTACCCAGGTGCCCATCGTGATGACGTCCAGAACCGACTCCATCGACACCAAGCTGCTGTCCATTGTCTTAGCTATCTATATTTCCTGATCGCTGCTGCCGTTCGGATTCATTAAACGGGGCAGAAAGAACAACAAAAACAACAAAAGGTAAGTCTTATGAAACGCATCGCATCTGTTCTGGTCGTTACCGCCGCTGGTTTACTAGGCTCTGTCCCCGCGGCTCAGGCGGCAGAGGTTAATCTGCGCTTTGCGCATTTCTGGCCAGCGCAAGCCGCCATCGCCAAACACTGGCAAGCCTGGGCGGATACCGTCGAAAATGAGTCCAACGGGCGTATTAACGTTGAAATGTACCCCTCCCAGACGCTGGCCAAAGCGCCTAAGATCTATGACGCCGTGATCAACGGTATCGCGGATGTGGGCGTCACTGTTCAGGGTTATACCGCCAACCGTTTTCCCCTGACCCAGATTATAGAGCTGCCCGGCATCTCCGAAAGCGGTGAGCATGGTTCCTGTATCGCTCAAACGTTGCTGGATCAGGGCGATATCGCCAGCGAGTATGCGGAGACGCATCCGCTGTTTGTGTTTACCCACGGGCCCGGAACGATCCATACCAAAGGTAAGCTGGTGAAGACCCCCGCCGATCTGCAGGGACAGCGTATCCGTCGTCCAACCGCAGTGGTGGCTGAAATGTTAACCGGCTTGGGTAGTAAGCCGGTGGGCATGCCCGCTCCTCAGATCTATCAGTCCATGTCCCGTGGCGTGATCAACGGTGCGACCTTGCCGTGGGAGGCGATGAAGTCGTTCCGATTGAATGAGCTGGCGGATAACCACACCAATATCAATCTATATACGCTGTCCTTCGTGGTCACGATGAACAAAGGTGTCTATGCGGGGATGCCTGCGGAGCTGCAGCAGGTGATCGATAATAATTCCGGACTGAGCTGGGCCACCCAAAGTGGCACGCTGATGGATCAACAGGATCGGCTTGGTCTGGCCCAGGCTAAAGAGCAGGGGCATACCATCTACACGGTCGAGGGGGGGGTGAACAACCCCGCGTGGAAAGGGATTCTGGACCAAGCCACCGAGCGCTACCTGTCCCAGAGTGGTGCTTCCGCTCGCAGCATCTATGAGCGGATTCCGCAGCTGTCTGAAAATTGCAGCAGCTAACGGGGTCTTATTATGCGAATGCTGACTCAGGTCGTCGATTCGATAGCGCTGTGGATGCATCGGCTGAGCGGCTTGCTGCTCATTCTGATGATGGCCGTAGTGGTGGTCGATGTAGCGACCCGCTCACTCTATGCCATCAGTGACGGGCGCGTTGATTTGACTTTTCTCGGGGGTATCGAGCTGGTCAGTTTTGGGCTGCTGTTCTGTATCCTTTTTGCACTTCCTCACTGCGTTGATAAGGGCCAGGTGGTGGTCGACCTGTTTACCCAAAATATCTCCAAAGTCACTCAGAAACTGGTCAGCGGCATCTATATCCTGGGCTTTTCGGCCTTAGGACTGGCGATGAGCGGGCGCTTTTTTCATGCTTACGAGAGTGCGTTAACCACCCAGGAAACCTCGCAGGATCTGCTGCTGCCGCTGGCAGATATCTACCTGGTGGTGGTTGTCGCGACCTTCTGCCTCGGCCTGCGCAGCCTGTTGGTCGGGATTAATGGGCTGATAAGCGCAGTCTCTGCAGTATGGCACGCTGACGGCTACCGATCAGCGAAGATAAACGCTCAAGTTCAAGAAGGAGAAGTGTTGTGAGTGCTCCTGTAATTGGTTTGCTGTGCATGGCCGGGATGTTGCTGTTTATCGCCTTGCGGTGTCCCATCGCCCTGGCCATGGCCCTGACCGGGCTGATTGGTTTTACTTGGATCGTCGCCTTTGAACCGGCGCTGTCGATCCTCGAGTCGGGACCGTTTGAGACCCTCACAAATTACAGCTTCAGCCCCATTCCGATGTTCATCCTGATGGGGGTGTTCGCCTCCAAGG
>SDWN01000456.1 GCA_004195305.1 Neptunomonas sp.
CAGCGGGATATCGACCAGCTGATCGGCTTCCGTCAGCAGCTGGCGTTCGCTCGCGTTCGCCAGCGGTGTTGCCCCGCCAGAGGCCAAAAGAAACAGCCAGCTAAGCGCGAGTGGGGTGCTCAGCATCCTGCGGGGATGACGTACTGCTTTCACATCATTCCGTTCCATAGGTGGTTAACCACGACAGTTACAGTGGGGATTTGGCGCGTAGATTAGCGCATTTAGTGATATTTATGAAGCTTTTGCTGTGATCAATGAAGGGCAGGTGGGGCTGGGTTGAGGTGGTCTGGAGTATGTCTGCACATCCGTGTGCAGGTTGCATGGCTGATAGCCAGGGCGTATTCTTCATTTTATTATCGGTTGATTAATTAAATAGACAGGATCGCTGTGGTGAATCCAGAGGCACAACATCAAAAGGTAATAAATCAAAAGACAATAAAGCGCGGGCGTCCTGCAGATCCGGCATTGCAGCACCAGCGTAAACAGGATCTGTTGGATGCGGCCTTCGAGCTTTTGCGGCACAAGAGTTATCGCAGTATCACCATCCGCGATCTGGCCGATGCCGCGGGTACTCAGTCGGCGATGATCAAATATTACTTCGGTGATAAGCAGGGGTTGTTCCTGGCATTGCTGGAGCGCCTCGCTACGCAACAGCGGAGCGTCTTTCAGGCAGTATTGAGCGCTTCCGACCCTATCAAGACCTTTATTACGGCCTCATTGGAGTTTTTTTCCCAAAATCCACCGGTGATTCGATTGTTGATCGATGAGGTGCTGAGCGGCGACAGTCAGCTGCAGCAGGCGTTTATTGAGCGGATGCCCAAACGTATGGCCAGGCTGCTGCCGCAGCTGATAGACGCGCAGCAGCAGGCTGGCCGGTTGCGCCAAGACCTGGATCCCAAGTGGGCGGCTTTTTCGTTGGTCAGTCTGATCCTGACCCCGTTTATGCTTGCTCCGGTGCGTGAACAGGCTTGGAATATCAGCGTGGCAGATATTTCCAGCAGTCGTTGGGCCGATCATATCTATCGCCTATTTATTGAAGGAGTTCGAGCATGATCCAGACTACCTCAGCGCGTATGTGGCTTGGCCGCTTTTGGGCGCTGCCGTTGCTGGTTGTTGTGGGGGTGGTGATTGCGGTTGTGATCGTTAAATCTCGACCGGCGATGGAGCATGAAATCGCGGTCCGACCGGGCGTTGCGGTGCGTACCCTGTTGCTGCAGCAGCACTCGGTGCGGCCCCGTGTCACCGGGTATGGTGAGGTCAGCCCCGATGTTTTGCTGGATATGCGCGCTGAGGTCTCCGGCAGAGTCAGTTTTGTTCATCCGCAGCTTAAGAAAGGTGCCATCCTGGCCGCAGGGACTCTGGTGGTGCGCATCGATGCCCGCGATTACCGCCTAGCGCTGAAGAAGGCGCAGGCCAGTCTAGTGCAGAATAGGGCCAATCTGGCCGAGCAGGGGCTGGTCTTGAGTGACGCCGAGCTGGATCTACAGTTGGCTAAGGATAAATTGCACCTCGCTGCTGCCGAGTTGCTGCGCTTTGACCAGTTGCAGGCTAAGGGCACCCTGGCTCAGTCCGCAGTGGACGGCCAGCGTGCACTGCTGCTGCAGGTTAAACAGGAGGTGCAGAGCCTGCAAAATAGGCTGGATACGCTGCCTTACAGTACTGAGGTGCTGAGGGCGCAGGTCGAGATCGCTGAATCTGAAGTTCAGACCCAGCAGCTTAATCTGGCGCGTACCGAGATCCGTCTTCCCTTCGATGCCCGGATCTCCAGTCTCGCGACCCAAGCCGATCAGTTTGTCAGCCTGGGTGCGTCGCTGTTTGGTGCCCAAAGCATCGATAAGGTATTGATCAACGCTCAGTTTTCATTGGCGCAGATGCGTCTGCTGGCCAGGGGTTTTGATCTGAGTCCTGCGAGTATGGAGGCGCTGTTTGACGGTAGAGAGGGGGATGAAAACCTGATCCGGCGGTTGGGGCTGAGTGCCAGGGTGAGGCTGGTCGGCAACGGTCGGGAGACGGCCTGGAGTGCCGACGTGGAGCGGATTAGCAGTAATCTTGATCCGGTTTCCCGGACTGTTGGTGTTATCGTCGGTATTCGTAATCCCTACCAGCAGATTAAACCGGGAATTAAACCGCCGCTTATCGAGGGGATGTATATGCAGGTCGAGCTCCGGGGTCAGTCCCAGCCCTATTGGGTGGTTCCTCGGGATGCG
>SDWN01000464.1 GCA_004195305.1 Neptunomonas sp.
GCCACGATCGCCAACCCCTGCTCAATCGGGATACCGGCACGCATCACCACCGCAAACGTACGCGTAAAGCGCCCCAGGGTAATGCGGGTAAACAGGCCGCCAACCACCGGCAAACCCAGCTTGTAACGATCCCACTGGCGCATCCCGTGCTCGGTGTGTATATGCCGCTTAAAGGCGACAAAGCTGGCGACACCGCCCCCCATAAGCAGGTACCAATAATCCCGGGTAAAGCTGGAGATACTGACCAGCACCTGGGTCTGCCAGGGCAGCTCGGCACCCAGGCTGGCGAACACCCCGGCAAAAGCCGGAATCACGAAAATATTGATGATCGCCATGGCGATCCCAATGGCCAGGATCACGAACGTCGGATAACGGGTGGCAGACTTGAGATTCTTGATGGTGGTGCGCTCAAGCTCCAGGTGCTTGGCGATCTGTGCAAACGCCTGGTCCAGATTACCGGTGTTTTCACCGACATGGATCAGGCTGACATAGAGCCGCGAGAACACTTCGGGGTGGGCGTGAATCGCTCCGGACAGCGCATTACCCTGCTCCAGATCATCGGTCACCTGGTTCAGGGTCCGCTGCAGCAGTGGATTACGTACCGACAGCGCCAGCCCCCGCATCGCCCGGGTAATCGGCACTCCGGCTTTGATCAAACTGCGCATCTGGCGACTGAAGATAATCAACTCATCGAGTGACACCCGCTGCAAAAATGCAGGTGTGGTCATCGGGATATCACCCGCCTTGGTGACACCCTCCTCTTGGGCCAGCGCGATACTGATCGGGGTGATCTGCCGCTCAACCAACACGCTGGCGACTTGACGCGCGGTAGCGGCCTGCTGGCAGCCCTTGACCTGCTCTCCGGCCGCATTGCGGCCGGTAAAATTAAAACCGGGCATCCTGGTCAGCGCCCCATCGGTTCAAGGTGCAACCGGGTTCCACCCTGATGCGTGGCTGACTGCGCCTGGGTGCAGGCCGGATTGGCGGCGACTGTCGCCGCCCGCTCGGTGACCCGAAACACCTCTTCGAGCGTCGTACGCCCCATCCCGGCATATTCCAGCGCGCTCTGGGCCAGCGTCTTGAACCCCTCGGAGTTACGCGCGGCATGCGCGAAGGCCGCACTATCGGCAGTCCGGAGCGCGTCGGCCATATTGTCATCGATCTCCAGCAGCTCAAAAATACCGACCCGGCCACTGTAGCCGGTGTTGTTGCAATAGGTGCAGCCGCTGCCGTGATGCAGCGCCAGACTCTGGCTCTCGACCCCAAGCTCCTCATCCAGCCAGGCTTGTTCGGTATGACTGGGGATATAGGGGATTTTGCAGTGCGCGCATATTTTACGGACCAGCCGCTGGGCCAGGATCCCGCGCAGCGCAGATGCGGCCATAAAGCCCTCGACACCGATATCCACCAGCCGCATCGCCGAGCTGATGGCGTCGTTGGTATGCAGGGTCGACAGCACCAGGTGGCCCGTCATGGCTGCACGCATCGCGATGTCAGCCGTTTCACTATCGCGAATCTCGCCCACCAGCAGTATATCGGGGTCCTGGCGCAGGGCCGCGCGCAGCACCGTGGCAAAGCTCAGCCCGATCTTGGGGTTGATATTCACCTGATTGACCCGTTCCAGCCGGTACTCAACCGGATCCTCGACGGTGATCACCTTCTTGGTCGGCTGATTAAGCTCCATCAACGCACCGTACAGGGTGGTGGTCTTACCGCTCCCCGTGGGGCCCGTCACTAAGATCAAGCCATGCGGCCGGTGGATCAAACGCCGCAGACGACTGAGGAGCTCAGCGGGCAAACCCGATTGATCCAGGCCCATGGTGGCGCCGGATTGATCCAGCAAACGCATCACCACCGACTCGCCATTCTGGATCGGCATGGTCGAGATGCGCACATCCAAACTGCGCCCGCTGACGCTGATGCTAAAACGGCCATCCTGCGGCAGGCGTTTTTCGGAGATGTTCAACTCCGCCATCAGCTTGAGCCGCAACACCAGCGCGGTGGCGACCCGGGTCTCTTTCACGACATGCTCCTGCAACACCCCATCGATCCGCTGACGGATGCGCAGCACCTTCTCATCGGGTTCGATGTGAATATCGGAGGCCCTAACCTGCACTGCGTCTTCAAAGATCGACTGCAGCAGTTTGACCACCGGCACTTCGGAGTTATCAGACGCGGCAAGATCGGCGAGATCAAAGGCATCATC
>SDWN01000696.1 GCA_004195305.1 Neptunomonas sp.
GAACATCGTCATCTTCATCATGCTGTCCTCGCTGGGCAAAGCTGGCCGCGACGAGCAACTCGCCGCCAACTCCTGCCTCCTCAGCGCGCTGCACCGCCCCCAAAGCGAACGCGCCCCGGTCGCAGATACCGCGACCCTGATTAACCGTCTCGCGGTTCGCCTCGGACAGCAAAGTGCTCAGCGCGAAGTGACCCAGGCGCTGCAGCAGCTTCACCTCGACGCCGCTGAGATCCAGCCTCAAGCTCTGGAAAAACTCCAGGACCAGCTTGAGATCAACCTGTCCGCACTGCTCGGTCCGGTTGAAGCCATATCACTGCTAAGCCTGGAACACACGCCCACAGACAACTTTCACCGCCGCGACATTCACCTGCTGGAAAGCCATCTGGAACACTCCCAAGACCAGCTATCCGGGCTGGCGGTAGAACTGGATGAACTGCGTCGATTACACCGCAAGACGCTACAGCGCCTCCCCATCGGCGTCTGCTCGCTGGGCGAAACGGGTCAGATTTTGCTATGGAACAGCGAGATCGAAAATTTTACCGGGGTTCCCGGACTTCAGGTGATCGGCCAGCGCCTCGATGCACTCCCGACACCCTGGCGCGAGCTATTAAGCCGGTTCGCCCAAAAAACCGAGATCCATAGCCCAAACCAGTGCTTGAGCATCGATGGTCAGCCACGCTTTTTTAGCCTTCACAAAGCCATCCTGGCCGAACAACGCCGTCCCAATCAAAATCAACTTCACGCCCACGCCAACCAGGTGCTACTGCTGGAGGATGAGACTGAAAACCAGCTACTCGCCGATGAATTAGCCCACACTGAGCGCCTAGCCTCTATCGGCCGACTCGCCGCCGGGGTCGCGCACGAGATTGGCAACCCGATCACCGGCATCGCCTGCCTGGCACAGAATTTAAAGTACGAGACCGACACTGCCGAGATTCTGCAAGCCAGCGAACAGATTTTGCAACAGACCGGCCGGGTCGATACGATCGTCAAATCGCTGATGAGCTTCGCCCATGGCGGTGATCAATACCGACCCGAATCACAACAGACCCTGTCGCCGCACCTCTGCGTCAAACAGGCGATCGAGCTGGTACGGCTGGATCCGCGGCGAAAACAACGCAACTATCTTAATCTGTGCGATTCTCAATTACAGATACAGGGCGATACACAGCGACTGCTGCAAGTCTTCGTCAACCTGCTCAACAACGCCGCAGATGCCTCCGAACCGGGCTCCTCGGTGCGCATCCAGAGCTACGAAACCGATGACAGCGTACTGATCCATATCGAAGATCAGGGCAGCGGCATCCCTCCCGAACTGCAAAAGCGCCTGTTTGAACCTTTCTTTACCACTAAAGAGCCAGGCCAAGGCACCGGTTTAGGGTTATCGTTGGTCTATAGCATCATTGAGGAGCATTACGGCAGTGTGCAGATTGAAAGCCCAGCCGATGTTGCGGAGAATAGAGGCACTCGGATAATCCTGACTCTCCCCAGAGCCATCCCATCACCGTTCAGTGACAGAGACAGTACCGCATGAGCCATATCCTGATCGTCGAAGACGAAGACGTCATCCGCGCCGCGCTGCAGAAATTTCTGGAACGCAACGACTATCGAGTCAACAGCGCAGACTCCGTTGACCAGGCACTGACGCTGTGCGCACAACATCGCTTCGATCTGGTGATTAGCGATCTGCGCCTGCCCGGCCGCCCCGGTACCGACCTGATCGAACAAGTCGGCAAGACCCCGGTGCTGATCATGACCAGCTACGCCAGCATGCGTTCGGCCGTGGATGCGATGAAGCTAGGCGCGGTCGATTACATCGCTAAGCCCTTCAATCACGACGAAATGCTCCTGAGCATCGAGGGCATTCTAAGCCAAGCAGCCGAAACCGCCGCCGCACCGCAAGAGCAAGCCCCAGAGCCAAAACCTGCCGCCTCAAAAACACCAAGTTCGCCCAACAACTACATGATCGGCCAAAGCCGACCGATGCTGGAGCTATTTTCCCGCATCCGCAAAGTTGCCCGCACCGACGCTACGGTCTTGATCCAGGGAGAGTCTGGCACCGGCAAGGAACTGGCGGCGCACTCAATCCACCAGCAAAGCCTGCGCGCCCAAGCACCGATGATCTCGGTAAACTGCGCTGCAATTCCGCAGACCCTGATCGAATCAGAGCTATTCGGACACGAAAAAGGCGCCTTCACCGG
>SDWN01000930.1 GCA_004195305.1 Neptunomonas sp.
ATAACGCCCTCTGGAATGACGCCCGTGGTCACAAGCCTCCATAGGGCGACGAGCAGCTTGCGGGCCAGTGCCACGATCATGACACGTCTGTTGCGACCGCCGGCGGCCTTGGTTCGCTCGTGAAACCACACAACGTCAAAGCGGACTTCGGCTGGTGTCTCAGCCACAGCCATGGCGGCAGCATCAACCTCTTTCAGCGGGTGGATCAGATCGGCATCATGCAGACTGATATAGGGTTTGCCTAACGCGGCGCAGCAGCCCGCGTCAAAGGCTGCATTCCATTGCCGGTATTGATCGCCAAAGCGCACCACGGCCAGATCGCACTTTTCGATCAGGATTTTGGTACGTACGCCATTGACCTTGGCCGATTTGTGGTCGCGCCAGAAAGGGTCAGTCTCAGCGCCCAATAGATCGCCGGCCGCGTCACTCGCGTGGTGGTTGGTTACGGCCGAAGTGAAGTGTATGGCTAAGCCTAGAGCGTCTGCTCCCTGCTGAATTTGTTGCCGCCAGTCGGTATGGATCTCTCCCGATAGATAAACAGTCCAAGTCATCGATTAACCTCGTTTCGCAATCAGTGGTTGTGTCTTTATATTGCAGTGTTGCTGGAGAGCGATTTTGCAGTTCTTAGGTTTAGTCCCTGAGTATGGCTGCGGTGCGCAACACCGCTAGCGATGGCCGCCTCAGATACGGCTCTTGATACCACCTCCAGTAATCGGGCATCCGTGGCCTTGGGCAGGATGTAGTCGGGACCGAATGCCAGGGATTCGAGATTGTAGGCGCGCAATACCTCCTGGGTGACCGGCTGTTTAGCAAGGTTGGCGATGGCGTGAACGGCAGCCAGTATCATCGCCTGATTAATAGTACTGGCGCGGACATCGAGAGCGCCGCGAAAGATGTAGGGGAAGCCCAGTACATTGTTGACCTGATTGGGAAAGTCGGACCGGCCGGTGGCGAGGATAACATCGCTGCGGGTAGCGGCAGCCAATGCTGGCTGGATCTCAGGGTCGGGATTGGAGCAGGCTAATACCACTGGGTTTTTCGCCATGCTGTTGAGCATCTTTGGCGTCAGCATATCAGGACCCGACAGACCGATGAACACATCGGCATCCTGGAGTGCCTCGTCCAAGGTGCGTAGTTGGGTCTTGATGGCAAAGCGTGCCTTTTCGGCAGAGAGGTGGTTGCGTCCCTGATAGATAACGCCCTGGCGATCGAGCATGCAGATATGCTCGGAGGGTACGCCCAGCGTTTTCAGCAGATCCATCCCGGCGCTGGCGGCAGAGCCGGCTCCCAGGCAGACGATACGCACCTCAGTCAGCCGCTTGCCTGCAATTTCGACCGCGTTCATCAATCCGGCGGCGGTAACGATGGCGGTTCCGTGCTGGTCGTCATGAAACACGGGTATCTTGCAACGCGTGATCAGCTCGCGCTCAATCTGGAAGCACTCGGGTGCTTTGATATCCTCTAGATTGATGCCGCCGAAGGTATCGGCGATATGGACAACGGTGTTGATAAAGGTCTCTGGGTCTTGGCTATCAACTTCGATATCAACGGAATCTATACCGGCAAAGCGCTTGAACAATAGCGATTTGCCCTCCATCACCGGCTTGCTGGCGAGGGATCCGAGGTTGCCCAGGCCGAGAATGGCAGAGCCGTTGCTGATGACCGCCACCAAGTTTCCTTTAGCGGTGTATTGGTAGGCTGCCTCGGGATCCAGGGCGATCTCTTTGACAGGTTCGGCGACGCCGGGGCTGTAGGCCAGAGACAGATCATAGGCGGTGTCTGCGGCGGTGGTCAGCAGGGTGCCAATCTTACCCGGTGTGGGTAGCGCGTGATAATCCAGAGCCTGTTGGCGCAGTGATTTGGTCATGGTTTGGTATCTCTATATTGTTATTGTCAGGGTTTTTGTTTCGTATAAAACATCGTGAAAACGAGTAGATAGAAGTGTGTGCTGGGATTTTATGTACTGTTTTGCTGCTGTCGAAGATGATTGACGATCGCTTGTCCAGAGCCTTGCACATGGCGGGCGAGAATGTCGCCAGCGCTATGAGCGTCTCGATGCACTAATGCTTGAGTCAGATTCTGGTGCTCCTGGATCGATAGCTCCCAGCGTTGTCGAGATGTAATGGCGCGGAATCGGGTTCTGCGGGTACGAGCAACCAGTAATCCGTGTGTGGTTGTCAGTACCTGGTTGCTGGC
>SDWN01000232.1 GCA_004195305.1 Neptunomonas sp.
CCCCAAGCCGACAGCCTCCCGAACGAGCCCACCAGGTCCACGGCCTGGCTGCCATGGTCACTGCTAGCTCTTTCCTGGGCAGCCTTTGCGGCATATGGGGTATTGGCGTAACCGCCTCCGACCCGCGCAGCCCTAATGACTTCAGCCAACACGCTCAGTACTTGGTTCACACCGCCGATCTACGGGGATAACTATCGGACCAAAACAGCCGATAAAACCGACTCCCGGGGCTTGTTAGAAATAAAAACCATGGTAAGATCGCGCGCCCACAACTGTTGAATATATGCAACATGACACTACTCCTCTCCGCCTGGATCAAGTTCTCGATTCTGTTCGCCCCCTTCTTTGTGGTGTCGATGTTCCTATCCTTGACCCGCGATGATTCGGCCGCCGTAAAACGCAACGTCGCCAACCGCGCCGTATTTTCTGCAGCCTGCATCAGCCTGATTCTGTTCTTCTTCGGCATGCCCATCTTTGAACTACTGGGGATTACGCTCGATTCATTCCGGATCGGTGCAGGAACCCTGCTGTTCCTTTCAGCCATAAGCCTGGTCAAAGATGGGGTGCGTTCCCACGCAGAGGTTCCTACCGAGAGCCGCGATGACGTGTCGGTAGTGCCCTTGGCGATCCCCACCATCGTCGGCCCTGCCACCATCGGTGCCATTCTGGTATTCGGTGCCGAACTAAAAGGAGTGGAGCTGGCCTACGGCATCGGCGGCATGATGCTGGCGCTGGCAGGCCTGCTGGTCCTGCTGCATCTATCAGCAGCACTGGAACGGATACTGGGCAAAACAGGACTCAATATATTGAGCAAGATAACCGGCTTAATTCTCGCCGCGATGGCCGCCGAAATCATCTTCACCGGAATCAAGTCCTTCCTCTTCAGCGCTTAGTAGGACCCGCTTTCAGGCGTATCTTTGGGAGGGCCTTCCGCGTTATTTTGTCGCTCCTGCTTACGCGCAGAAATCTGCTCGAGAATCCGCCGCTTGAGCCGATCATTCGCGCCGCCCCACTGTAGAATCTCATCAAGACTGCGCCCGCAGCCAAGACAGATATCCTGTTCGTCAAGACAACAGTTTCTAATACAGGGTGAATTAATGGCTGAATTAATGACTGACACTGAAGACTCCCAAACAGTGACTGAATCCGGAACGAATGAGCCCTACCCCGAGCATGTCCGACCGACCGGAATATACAACCCGTCTATAGGGCATCGGGGCGCGCTGCATCTCGACAGCGTGATAGCTTATTACGGGCTATATTCATGTTAACAGTTGTAGCAAATGCGAGACAGGCAGAGGCCGCTACCGACACAGGTGTGATAACAAAACCTAACGCGGAGCAAAGGAACTTAGTCCATCCTTCAGGGTCACACCAACAGCCCATCCTGTTCCTAGATGCCTCAATCTGCATCCTTAGAATGGGGAGTCATTCGGCAAGCGTCCGAATTATTGACAAGAATCACTGCGCAACTTAAATTTCCATTTATGACAATACGCAAAATCGCTCTTATTTTGATTGTTTTTGCCCTAACCACGGGGCAGGCATTCGCGAGCGTCAATTTTGAATTCATCGCCGAGGACGGTAGCGCCAGCTCCGAGCTCAACATGCCGCTGTCGATGGCTAGCGACGAAAACTGTGCGCAGAGCAACTGCGGTTGCGCAGAACCCGGATGCAGCGATGGCCTGATGCGGTATTGTACCTACGCGGCTGGCAATATTCGGTGCTCTTCGGGCGTATCTGCCCCTCTTCTCGGCATCCCCACGCTGGTAGTGCAGGACATCGGGAGTTTTATCCCGGCTGGCTACCGAGTTCCTATCTATCAAGATATTTCTCCAGGCATCACGCCTCGCCCCCCTAAAGTGTTCACCTAACCGCTCAGCTTTCGCTGCGCCCGAATGAGTTAGTGCGTGGTATCGATCCACTCTGGGTCTGCCAGAACACGATTCATGTTCAAGCTTTTCGGATTCATCAACGAAACCTGGCTAGCGGTTTGATCGCGCCTTAGCGAGCAGCCGTCGTTCGTCTGTCGCTTTTCCACGGTCAGTACTCAAGCTGTTTTTCTAGTTGTTTCTTTAAGCAAGCTCATTGCTGTAACAACACATAGGTGAAAAAGATGAACTCTTCTCTCAAAAAGGTCGCCCTTGCCTCAGCGTTGGTTATCGGACTCGCGGGCAGCTTGGTTCTTCAGGC
>SDWN01000739.1 GCA_004195305.1 Neptunomonas sp.
CATAAAGACCTGCTCAAGACCCTAAAACAGGCAGATGCACTCTATGAGTGATCAAACCGTTACTGGCTAGTCACTACTGGCTAGTCACGACGGGATTAGTGCTAAACCGGGCTGGGGAGAACACCCCCAGTCCGCTGCCTCCCCATCCGTTTTTCATTTGATTAATTGAGGACACCAAGTGAACTCGAGTAGCCAATTCCATCGCTGGGCGCTAACCATTGACATAATTGCGAGCAGCCTATTAGGCCTGATTACGGCAATGATCTTCATCTCTGCCGTTTTTCGCTACCTGTTCACAACCCCTATTCCGGATAGTTTTGATATCTCACGCCTGCTGCTGGGTGTTTGTATCCTGTGGGGCCTGGCCAGTGTCAGCTACCGCGGCGGACACATCAGCGTGGATATTCTATGGACCCTGCTACCCCAAAAGGCACAACGTGCGATGGACATCTTTGCCACCCTGGTGACGCTGCTGTTTATCCTGTTGTTCGCCTGGATGCTGATGCAAAAAGTCGGCAGCATATACGCCTCCTATGAGGAAACCTTTGACCTGAGAATCCAGGTCTGGCCCTTCTATGCTCTGGCCTGGGGCGGCGTGGTTGCCTCGGTAGCGGCAACCTGTGCCCGGCTCTATTTTCTATTTCATGGTATCTCCCCAGAAGACCAACACTGGCAAGATGACACACTGGACAGCGAAGGGGTTTGATCGATGGATAACGATGTAGTTGCCGTAGTAGGCTTTATTGTACTGTTTTTACTGATGGCCCTGCGCGTCCCGGTAGGTATCGCCATGGGACTGGTCGGGCTAGGCGGCTTTGCCGCAGTATCTGGCATCACCCCAGCCTTAAATCTGATGGCCATGTCACCGATACGGACCGTCACCGACCATTCTCTGGCACTGATACCCATGTTTATTTTGATGGGTAGCTTTGCCACCGCGACCGGGTTAAGCCGCGAATTGTTTCAGGCCACCAATGCCTGGTTTGGGCGCCAACGGGGTGGATTGGCGATGGGTACCATCACCGCTTGCGGTGGCTTTGCCGCCATCTGTGGTTCATCGGTGGCCACCGCCGCAACCATGACCAAGATCGCCCTGCCCGAGATGCGCAAGGCTGGCTACAGCGATGCCCTGGCGACCGGCGTGATCGCCGCGGGTGGCACCCTGGGCATCCTGATTCCGCCGTCGATCGTATTGGCCATTTATGGCTTTATCACCGATCAGGATGTCGCCAAGCTGTTTATCGCCGGAGTCATACCTGGGATCCTGGCTATCGGCCTGCACCTGAGTGCAATCAAGATTATCTCGATCTTAAAGCCCAGCTCAGTACCCGAAGGTAAATCATCCACCTGGGAAGAAAAAACGCATTCGCTACGCAATATTTGGGCGGTAGTGCTGTTGTTTGTCGCGATTGTCGGCGGTATCTACAGTGGCATAGTGACGCCCACAGAAGCCGCGGCCATGGGGGCTTTCTTTACCTTTTTAATCGGTGTTGTGCGACGCAGACTGGACCTGAAGACCACCGGCCTGTGTCTGATTGATGCCCTGCGCACCTCGGTCACCATCTTCACAATCCTGATCGGAGCAATGTTGTTTGGCTATTTCCTGACGATTACCCAGACACCGCAACAGGTCACCGGGTATCTGATCGATTTACCTTTTGGCCCTTACGGTATTCTGTTGGTGATCTTGCTTTTCTACTTCGTCCTCGGCTGTGTCCTGGATGCCATGGCGATGATTATTCTGACCGTGCCGATCCTCTTTCCGGTCGTTACCGCATTGGGTTTTGATCCCATCTGGTTCGGTATCATTGTCGTAATGACCGTGGAGCTGGGATTGATCACACCTCCGGTTGGCTTAAATGTGTTTGTGATCAATTCGGTCGCCCGGGATGTCAGTCTGGTGACCATCTTCAAGGGCGTGATGCCCTTTGTCCTGGCCGACATTGTCCGCCTGGCCATACTGATCGCTATCCCGGCGCTGGTGCTGTTTCTGCCTGAACGAATGGCCTGATTATGAACCCGACGGTTTACTAGGAGGCTGTCCGAGAACAGACAGACCTACTGCGAAATGCTCATTTCGGCCAGATTACACGTTCATTTTTGTCAAATAGAACCACTATTCTTCGCAAATGACCGAATAATCTGACTCAAAATGAGCCTCTCTCGCTACGATCGCTATTCTCGGACAACCTC
>SDWN01000025.1 GCA_004195305.1 Neptunomonas sp.
TAACTGAGCTGACTGATGGTGGAGTAGGCCAACCGGGCCTTGAGGTTGTCCTGAACCAAGGCAACCAGGGACGCACTGAGTACTGTAAACCCCGCCAGATAGGCAATCCAATCGGCGGCGGCCAGCGAGCTGATGCGTTCCAGACCAAAAACATAGATCACCAGTTTCAACACCGTAAATACCCCGGCCTTGACCACCGCCACCGCATGCAGCAGTGCAGATACAGGGGTCGGCGCCACCATCGCCGCCGGTAACCAGCGGTGAAATGGCATCAGCGCCGCCTTGCCCGTGCCGAATACAAACAGCAGCAGCAGGGTACCCAGCACCCAGGCATCGGTTTGCGCGGGGAAGATACCGCCACGGCTGAACTCCAGAGTGCCGGTCAGCTGCCAGGTCCAGATCATGGCCGGTAGCATAAAGACGATCGAGGTACCCATCAGCAACCCCAGATAGAGCCGCCCTGCCCGCTTTGCCGCGACGGTGCCGGAGTGGGTGACCAACGGGTAGGTGGCCAGCGTCAGCAACTCGTAAAACAGGAACAGGGTGAACAGATTGGCCGCCAGCGCGATCCCCATTGTTGCCGCGATGGACAGGGCAAACGCGGCGTAGAAACGGGTCTGGTGGGATTCATGGTGGGCGCGCATATAGCCGATGGCGTACACCGTGGTGACCGGCCACAGGAAACTGGCCAACAGCGCGAACAGAATCCCCAGCGGTTCCGGCGACAACGCCAACACCAGCCCCGGCAGCGGCTCCGCCAGCACCAATCTGGGCGGATCACCCCAGTTCAGGCTCACGGCCAACAGCGCGACCAGCACCAACAACAGCAACGCCGTCGTCATCGACACCGCCTCGCGTCGATTGGGATAACGGTGACACAGTACAATCCCCAGCGCGCCAAACAGGGGCAGCGGTAGGATCCATTGCAGCAGCAACGCGGCAGTCATGCGCCACCGCCCAGCAGCACTGCGGTCGCCCGGAGCGCGATGCCCAGGGTCAGATCGGTATCGATACCGAAATAGAGATTCGCGCCGACCAGCAGCCAGAGCGGTAGCAACATCGATAGGGGGGCTTCCTGGACATCGCCCCGACGTTCATCCCAAGGGGCGAAGTAAGCGGCTTCGATGATGCGCCAAACATACACCAGTGCCAGCAAGGAGCCGACCAGAATTACCAGCGCCAGTGGCCACAGCCCCTGTTCGAGGCAGGCCTGAATCAGGTACCACTTACTGATAAAACCGGCGGTGGCGGGCACCCCGATCAAACTCAGCCCGGCAATGACCATGGCGGCCAGGGTCCAGGGCATGCGCCTGCCCAAGCCCGCAAACTGGCTGATTCCGGTCACACCCAGCCGGTAGGCTACCGCCGCCAGCGCCAGAAACAGCGCCCCTTTCATCAACGCATGATTGAACAAGTGCAACATCGCGGCGGTAACCCCGGTGGCGGAGGCCAACCCCATCGCCAGCGCCATGTAGCCCACCTGAGCGATACTGGAGTAGGCCAGCAAACGTTTGACGTTATCCTGAAACAGCGCCACCAGTGAACCGGACAGCACTCCCACCACCCCCAGCGTGATCAATAACGGCCCTGTCGGTAGCTGTTCAAACGCAAACGCCATCCCAAAGACGCCAAAAATCAGCCGTAACATGATATAGAGCGCGACCTTGGTGGCCGTGGCTGCGAGCAGTGCGCTGACTACCGAGGGCGCATAGGTATAGGCGTTTGGCAGCCAAAAATGGAGCGGAAACAGCGCCAATTTGAGGCCGATTCCGATGGTGAGGAAGGCGAATCCAGCGCGTACGGTACGGCTATCGGCGACGGCGGGCAACCGTGCTGCCAAGTCCTGCATGTTCAGGGTACCGGTCATCATATACAGGAAGCCGATGCCGATCAGGATAAAAGTGGCGCCGATGGTGCCCAGCACCAGATAGTTAAACGCAGCGCTCAGGGCGCGGCGATCCGATCCCATACTGACCAGCGCATAGGAGGCCAGGGATGCGATCTCCAGAAACACGAACAGGTTGAACGCATCGCCGGTCACGGTGATACCTGCCAGACCGGCCTGCACCAGGAGCAGGGCGGCATAAAAAGCAACCCGGCGCTCTGCAGCGATCTCCTGCTCGATACTGCGACGGGCGAACCAGATCACCAGGGCGGCGATCACCGTCACCAATAACAGCACATAGCCCC
>SDWN01000033.1 GCA_004195305.1 Neptunomonas sp.
ACCGGCCAAGCATCTTTGTAGGGCCGCTTACTAGTAAGAGCATCAAATACGTCGGCAATAGCCGTGATACGCCCTTCGATCGGGATCAGCTCTCCTTTCAATCCTTTAGGATAACCAGAGCCATCCCATTTTTCATGGTGGTTCAAAGCAATGCTGCGGGCCATCTGAATCAGAACCGAACCATTCGAACCCAGTAGTTGGGCTCCGCTTTCGGCGTGAGATTTCATCAGTATCCATTCCTCGGCATCCAGCTTACCGGGGTTAAGTAGAACGCGATCCGGGATGGCTATCTTTCCGACGTCATGCATCTGGGCTGCTCTCTCGATCATGTATACAAGATCGGTAGGGAGTCCAACTCCTTCTGCGAGGATACCTGCCATTTTACCGACCCGCAGTACATGCTGACCGGTCTCGTTATCGTGCAGCTCACCAGCAACAGACAGTGCATAAACCAAATCCTCCGTGGCTTGATTCAGCTCTGTAGTACGTTTTTGAACTAGGCGCTCAAGTTGCTGGTTAATCTCTTTCTGGGATTTATAGTTTCTGCGAACCTTCAGTAAATTTTTGACTCTTAAGTTGACCTCAAAAGGTTCAAACGGTTTGGTCAGAAAGTCATTGGCCCCTTCCGCAAGAGCTCTATGGCGCACCTCAACAGTTTGGTTGCCTGTCAGGATCAATATAGGCAGTTCATCTAGGCAGTGCTTATTTCTAACCTGCTCCATAACCTCGAAGCCACTGAGATGCGGCATCTCCAGATCAAGAAGGAGTAAATCATAGGTCTCTAACTCTAACTGGTCGATTACCTTGCGCGGGTCGGTCAAGCTATCAACAACCACGTCATGTTCTAAGCGGATAAGGTTGGAGAGCATGTGGGTATTCTGGCTCATTCCGATCACTGATTCCGGTTTCATCCGATCATCCATTCTGGAAACGCCCGATCATTGATTCTGGTTTTATTCGATCATTTTTTCTGGATTTCCAGAATGGATGATCAGAATCCAGAATAGGTGATCACTTCTTTCCAGAACCTAACCTAACGCATTGATTTAACTCGAACACTGCTAACCTCCTGACCTTTTCTAAGGCAAGGAGCACGAGCGGTGGCAAAGAAGAGGTTATCAATGCGCAAAATCAAAGACATTCTGCGACTTCGTCATGAGGCCGGATTGAGTTACCGGGGCATCGCTCAGTCGCTCAACATCGGTTATGGCACAGTGGTGGACTACCTGAATCGTGCCAAGCAGGCTGATATCAGCTGGCCAATTCCTGTCGAACTGATGGAGCGGGACCTTGGGCGTTTACTATTCCCCACACAACCGCTCACCGGGCAGCGGCGCTTTACTGAACCCGACTTTCCGAACGTTCATCAAGAACTCCGCCGCAAGGGCGTCACCAAACAGCTGCTTTGGCAGGAGTATCGGCAGCGACACCCCGACGATGGTTACAGCTACGCGCAGTTCTGTCACCGCTATAAAGAGTGGCTGGGGCGCCAGCAGCGCAGCATGCGGCAGGTGCATCGAGCGGGTGAAAAGCTGTTTGTTGATTACTGCGGGCCGACTATGCCTGTCATCAACCCCGACACCGGCGAGGAGCGGAAAGCACAGGTGTTTGTGGCGGTTCTGGGCGCATCCAATTACACCTTCGCCTGCGCCAGTTGGAGCCAGGGGCAGGCCGACTGGTTGAGCGCCCATGTGCAAGCGTTCCAGTTCTACGGTGGGATACCGGAGATCGTGGTGCCCGATAATTTAAAAAGCGCCGTGCGTAAAACCCACCGGTATGAGCCTGATATCAACCCGGCTTACCAACAGTTGGCTACGCATTACCAAACCGCCATCGTGCCCGCTCGCCCCTATAAACCCAAGGATAAAGCCAAAGCCGAAGTGGCGGTGCAGATCGTCGAACGCTGGATCATGGCCCGCCTGCGTCATCAGACCTTTTTTACCCTGGCTTCACTCAACCAAGCCATTCGGTTCCTGCTGGACGACCTCAATCAACGGCCTTTCAAAAAACTGCCCGGCTCGCGATTGAGTCAGTTCGAGCAGCTGGATAAACCCGCCCTGCGCCCCTTGCCATCCCAGCCCTATCAGTACGCAGAGATTAAGCAGGCCCGCGTTCATATCGATTATCACATCGAGTACGACAAGCACTATTACTCGGTGCCGCACCACCTGGTGAAGCAGGCCGTCGAA
>SDWN01000035.1 GCA_004195305.1 Neptunomonas sp.
AGATGTGTATAAGAGACAGTCATAATATCCTGCGGGTTCGAATGCATATGAACACTGATTAACATCGATATTCCCCGTGCTTATATCGCTCGGTTACAGGCAGGTCTTTCAGCCGACTTTGCCTATCGATTATTGCTTCTGCTGATTCGTCGCCAACCACCCGCCGATCTAGCATCGGGCCATCAACAGCACAGCTGTTCAACTGTCGTTGACAGGATTAAGCCGCCCCTTTAGGTATCCGGACAGCATGGTGATATTTTGCACTATGATTACTCAGGCATGCTCAATTACAGGCATCTACAAAGGTAAGAAGATCGATGCTCAGGGGTATTTTGATTCTTTTCTGTGCTGTTGTTGTTACCGGCTGTTCAGCCATTCAACACCCTGCACCAACCGAACCGACTGTAATAGCGATTCGCAACAGTACCGATATGGATATCCAACAAGTTTCTTTATCCAGTGCAAGTGAGGGAAAAAACGGCGCTGTTCGTGTTGGTTTCATATCTCCGTTGCCTAAGGGTGTCACACAATCGATTGGCAGGCCGACCAGGGCTCAGAGCATCCCCATGCAGGGACGGATTTCCTGGGTGAATCATTTAGATCGCGTGGTTACTAGAGATATCTCGCTAAAAAAGGTGTTGATCAACTCGACTGGAAAAGCCGGTGAGGCTCTCGTCTTTGAAATTCTGACTAACAAAAAAGTGCAAGTAAAACTCGAAATCACACCCTGAAAGACGCCCCGGAACAACTGCTAGGCATTGACTCGATTCGGCTAGAGGTCGTCGAATGTGGCGATGGCATGGCGCCCCCTGGCTTCGACATCGCTTGTTGTCGCCAATTTTTCGACATGCAACAGGCGGGTTTTCAGGCCGCGTTGGTTGGCTATCTGGATCGCCAACCCCGGCCGCGCATTGAGTTCCAGAATCAGCGGGCCCTTATCTCGATCCAGTACCACGTCGCAACCGAGATAACCTAGGCCTGAGAGTTCGTAGCAACGTGCGCTCAGGTGCAGAATATTCTCCCAGTGCGAGATCTGTAGTTTGTTAAAGGCTTGTTCGGTATCGGGGTGATGATCGACCAGGTTGCCGTTCTGAACCGCACTGAGCGCTTTGCCGGTGCTGATAGACAAGCCGACGCCCACTGCGCCCTGATGCAGGTTGGCCTTACCGTCGGATTCGGCGGTGGAGCAGCGCAGCATCGCCATCACCGGATACCCTTTGAACACGATCACCCGGATATCCGGAACACCCTGATAGCTGTACCGTGCCAGTTGATCATCAAATTTGATCAGTGATTCGATCAGGGCGATGTCCGGTTTGCCGCCCAGGCTATACAGCCCGCTGAGAATATTGCTGATATCGCGTTTCAGGTCCTGCATCCCCAGCAGACTGCCGCTGGGCTTGAAGAACTCATCGCCTTCTCGACGGTCGATCACCAGAATGCCCTTGCCAGCACTGCCACGTGCGGGCTTGATCACAAACTGATCGTGGCCGGCAAGCACCTGCTCGAGACGGTTAACTTCAAAGGGGGTTTGGATCGAACCGATCAGTTCAGGGACGGTGATATCGGCCGCCATGGCGGCTTGCTTGGTGAGAAATTTATTGTCCACCAGCGGGTACAGACTGCGCTTATTGTAGCGGCTGATATACTCCAGGTTGCGGCAATTCATGCTAAGTAAGCCGAAGTGATCCAGCTGCCGTTTACTGGCGAGTGTTAGCATCAGTCCTTACTCAGAAAACGGAAACGGTAGAATTCGCTCAGTCGGTATCCACTGTACAGGCCCATCAACAAGATAAGTCCGGCCTCGATAAACAGGATCTCAGGAACGTTGAAGGTCAGGTGGGTCACATAGGCGTTGGTCATGCACAGGTAAGTCACCACCGCCACCAACAGGCTGCCGCCACCCTGGATTAGCACCTCCTTAGCGCCGTCTTCCTCCCATAGGATCGGCATCCGCTCGATGGTCCAGGCGATGATGATCATTGGAAAGAAGGTGATCGCCAGCACGTCATCAACGCCCAGCTTGTGGCTAATCACGCTAAAGCTGGCCATCAGAATGATGACCATGATCACCACCACCGAAATTCGGGCCACCAGCAACAGGTTAATACGGCTGAGATAAGAGCGTAAC
>SDWN01000038.1 GCA_004195305.1 Neptunomonas sp.
ATTAAGCCATTGCACAAATAACGACCACTTGAGCTTGAGCAGCTTTCTGGTTCGAAGGTTGCTTGTCTTATCATCAGGTTATCTATGTCCGCTTAGCGACAACTCGGTCCAAGCCCTCGGCAGAGCGAGCGACTGCAAGCTGTTGGGAAGGCCTCTAAGCTCGGCCGAAAACCGTCATCTCGTTCAAAAGACAAGACCCCTTTTGCGTCAATCCGGCTGACCCAGAAAAGGCAAAAGACAAGACCTAACCTATTCTGCGTGCGTGTCCTACCCATTAATGCCATTGGCCGGCCAGGATCTCTCTGAGCAGCTGATATCTGGCGGGTAAGGTGCGGTGCTTCTTGGTAATGAGGTAAACAGTCTCGTTAATCGGCCACGCGAGCGTGGCACTGCGAATTCGATCGGGATGGGGGAACGCATCCAATGCTGACTGCTGGAGAACCGTAAAGCCTAGACCGAGCGAGACCGGCAATAAAATCTGGCTTAATTGGTTGATATAACCAGACTGCGTTATTTGATCCATCCCCACAAACTGTGGCGCAAAATTGTTCTCTAACAGCTGAATGGCATAATGGTGTCCGTCAGGATGGTCGATAAACCCCAGTTGCAATAACGCGTCCCAGGTTGCCTCGGCTTGAGCAGGCACCAGCAAACAGAGCGCGTCTTGCCCTAGCTGCTCTTGTCTCAGCTTAGGATCCTGAACAGGCTGCGTTACGATACCGATGTCAGATTGGTTGACTCTAATCCGTTCGATGATCGCCGCGTTAGGTGCCGCTTCCACACTGACCCTAAGGCCAGGAAATCGCTTTTGTAGCTTCAGTAACGCCGGGTAAAGCTGCATAGCCATCGAGCCCGAACACGCAACCTTACAGTCACCTGTATGCAGATCATCCCCTGCGATGCTGTTGATCAACTCAGACTCCGCTTCGGCCTGTTGTAATCCGTACCGATACACGCTCTCGCCTACGCTGGTTAACTCGAATGTTTTGCCGTGTCGATGCAGTAGCGGCTTGCCAAACTGTGCTTCAAGTTTTTTGATATGTTGACTGACGCCTGGCTGAGTCATGTTGAGTAGTTGAGCGGTCTGGGTGAAGTGATTGGTTTTCACCAAGCGCATAAAGGTACGCAGGAACACGGGATTAATCATAACAATACGTTATCAAAATGATCATGAATGATAATTTCATCTTAGCACTATGGCTTTATACACTGCTCAACAACTTACTAACGTGGAGCAACAGTCATGACGGATTCTCACCCTGAGACAGCCGCTAACCCCTATCCCCGGACGTTTTCCCATATCGGAATTTCAGTTCCGGATCTGGATGCCGCGGTGAAATTTTATACCCAGGTACTCGGTTGGTACCTGATTATGGAGCCCACCGAGATTGTCGAAGATGACAGTGCTATCGGTGAGATGTGTACCGATGTTTTCGGGGCCAAGTGGGAATCCTTCAAGATCGCCCACCTGTCAACAGGCGACCGCATCGGCGTCGAGCTATTTCAATTCAAGAATCAACAGAACCCGGATGACAATTTTGAATATTGGAAAACGGGCATATTCCATTTTTGCGTTCAAGACCCCGACGTTGAAGGGTTGGCGGAAAAAATTGTCGCCGCAGGAGGCAAAAAACGGATGGCCAAGCCCCGGTATTATTACCCGGGTGAAAAACCCTATCGAATGATCTACATGGAAGACCCGTTCGGAAATATCCTGGAGATCTACAGCCATAGTTACGAGCTGCACTACGCCTCAGGCGCGTACAAATAACGAAGGACACCGGGGTCAAGCTAAGAGACACCTTAGATTTGACAGGGTGATATGTAAGCCCCCCATTCCCCGAAAGGTTGTAGAGCCTTTTCAGCTCCAGAACTCGAGCCCTCGTCTCTGTCGGCAACGCTGGCTATGTAGCTAAAGGGGGCTCCGTTCTGCCAAACAGGCGGCTGAGTGAAGCTTTTCGAGGCGCGCATTGCTGAGAAGTCACTTGATGGACCGAAACGCGGTAGATCGAAGCCAAATGCTCTGCAGCCTCATCGATCAGATACATCGGATCGCCCTGCGCTGGGTCAGATTGAACGACCAGCTGCTGCATCGTGATTTCGATGTTTGTGTCATTGCTTAACATTAAGCCATTGCACAAATAACGACCACTTGAGCTTGAGCAGCTTTCTGGTTCGAAGGTTGCTTG
>SDWN01000277.1 GCA_004195305.1 Neptunomonas sp.
ATAAGAGACAGATTTCATCCTGGCCGATGGTCAAGGTCGAGCCGGTAATGCTTATCGGCTGTTGGCGATTGTCCTTAAACTTTAACTTAAGCATGGGCATTACTTTCTCGACGGTTGGGTAAAGCATCATCCAACATCCGTTTCAATTAGCTTAGCGCAAACTAAATGGGCTGATGCAACGCTATTGCAGCGAATCCTGAGCGACAATCGTTAGGGCAGATCAACAGTATATCCGCCAGCTCCCAGACTTAACCTGCAACACGCTTTTGGGTAGCCGTTACCATCCCCATAGGCTGACCAGAGCCAGTGCGACACAGGTGCACACGCCGAAGGCCAGCAACCACAACCGCTTTCGGCGGCGGTTGAAACGGGGAAAGATCAACTCCTGTGTGCTGAGTAGCTCGGTATCCTCATCTGCAACACCCAGGCTCCCCGATGGCGCTGAAATCACCAGTACGCTAACGTTGTCCCGTCCGCCGCGTTGTAAAGCGGTCTCGATCAGGCGGTCAACCAAGCTCTGTTCGGAGCCGTCGCTCATCATGATTTTACTGATTTCCGTATCGCTCACCTCGCCGTTGAGGCCATCGCTGCAGAGCAGGATTTTCTGGCCTTGTTCCAATGCCCCGTTCCGGCAGTCCACTCTGATGCTCTGACCACGAACCCCTAGGGCTTGGGTAATGACGTTGGATTTAGGATGTTTGCGGGCCTGCTCCTCGGTGATTTCACCTCGATCCACCAGCCACTGTACATAGGAGTGATCACGACTGAGTTGGTGCAATTGACCGTCCCAAAGGTAAGCCCGGCTATCACCCACCCAGGCGATCTCATAATTGCGATGATGCTGCACCCTCAAGGCGACGATGGTGGAGCCCATATTTGGCGCACCCTCTCCCCGCTCACCAGCGGCCAATACCTCATCGTGGGCAAGCTGAATAGCCTCGCTCAGGCTCCTCCCTGTACGAATAGCCTCCACCACTGTGGCACTGGCGATAGTACTGGCAACATCACCGCCGCGATGGCCACCCATGCCGTCCGCTACCAACCAGAGCCCAAGTTCGCTGTCGGCATAGTAGCGGTCTTCATTCAATTCCCTGACACGTCCCACATCGGACCCGTCACCGTAAGAAATGGTCGACATTGCATGATCCCTAGCATCCCTTAGTCTTTGAGGACACACCGACAGAAGAACAAGAAAGCTTTCAAATTCAGTCTACATACCGGGATCAGCCGCTAAGACGCGGTTTATGGATGACAACTGAACTATGCTCAAACAAGAAATGCTCTTCTATATAAAATAGCAGAACATTGAATCTTTACAGAGAGTCATCAGCGTTCCGAAGGACTGAATGTCCAGCGGTCATAACATGTTCCGCCCCGTTATTTGCGACTTCAGGGATGTATTTAAACGGACATAACCATGGCCGGTTTAACAACAGAGCGTTCTCCCTTGAAGCGGTCTCAGCAGCAACACATCATGCCAGCCTGCCGCTACCCTGAACGAGGTAGAAACAGCAATGCCTAGGCTACTGGAGATTGACGGATACACCATCGAGAAGGAGATCGGTACCGGTGCCATGGCCACGGTCTACCTGGCAGAACAAACATCCCTGAGCCGCCAGGTCGCCCTCAAGGTGATGTCCCCCTCATTGGCGAGCAACGACACCTTTGCTAAACGTTTTATTCAGGAAGGCAAGACCATTGCCAAGCTGGAACAGAACAACATCGTCAACATCTTTGATATCGGTACCAGTGAGACCTGCTGCTACATCGCTATGGAGTACCTCTCCGGGGGCACCCTCAAGGACCGCATGCAGCACCCGATGTACCTTAACGAAGCACTGCATATCGTCCGCCAGATCGCCCTGGCATTGAGCTACGCCCACCGTCATCATTTCGTCCATCGCGACATCAAGCCCCTCAATGTTATGTATCGCGCCGACGGTACGGTGGTGCTGACAGACTTCGGCATCGCCAAGGAAATAGCTGCCGCCACCTCAGGCCTGACGGCCACAGGAGCGGCGATCGGTACGCCCACCTACATGAGTCCTGAGCAAGCTAAGGGCGAGGAGCTGGACGGCCGCTCGGACCTCTACTGTCTGGGCGTGGTGTTTTATGAACTGTTGACCGGTGTCCGCCCCTATACGGCTTCGGATCCCTTTGCTCTGGCGCTGCAACATATCAATGC
>SDWN01000513.1 GCA_004195305.1 Neptunomonas sp.
GGGCAGTTCGGTCTGCAGCTGAAGATTCGTAAAGACGATACAGAGTATGGATTCTATGCCACTCGACATCATGACCGATTTGCTCAGTTCTATTTTCGACCTCAGCCTCTAGCCGACGGACCGGGTACATATGCCTTGGTGTTCGCTGAAGATATTGAAACCTATGGTGCGAGCCTCAGTACCTTGATCGGCGAAACCAATGTGGCTGCAGAGCTTTCCCATCGCCGCAATACGCCGCTGATGGCGGCTGGCAACGTCGTCCTTGATTTTGCCGGTGTCGGTAATGGTGATGGCAATGCCCTGTATCCCGTGGGTAAGACCTGGCATCTGAACCTTTCTGCGATCACCGTATTAAACGCGAGTCCTTTGTGGGATGGAGCAAGTTTTGTCGGTGAGATTGCTTATAACTATCTGGGTTCAATCGATAAGAACGAAGGCGCTCTTGATCCTAACGCAACTCGCTCCGCTTCTGCATTCCGTTTCCTGTTTCAGCCGGAATATTTCCAGGTGACCAGCGGTGTTGATCTTCAGGTTCCGATCAGTATCGGTTATGGCTTACACGGTCGTTCCTCTGTGCTGGGTGCCGGTGCAATGCCTCCCGAGCACGGTGGTGATGTGACCGTTGGCGTCAAGGCTGACTTCGCTAAAGTCTGGCAGGCGGGTTTGAGTTATACCCAGTACTTTGGTGATCCGAGCGGTGTGATTGATGACACTGGCAGCTTGTCCTACAAGCAGTTCCATAGGGACCGCGATTTCATTTCCTTCAATGTTCAACGTACATTCTGATAGGTGATCATATGTTTAATAAAACAATAATAAATGTTGCTGTCGCCGTTTCACTCTCGGTAACGGGTATGTCTGTCTCGGCTGCGAATGCGGCTAAGTTCAACAATGATTTGATGCCTCTTGGCGGAGAGCTCGCGGGTAACACTGAAGGAACCATTCCGGCATGGGATGGTGGTCTGGCTCAAGTGTCCGGTCCAACGGTGGGTGATATCCCTGCAGCGGTATTCCCTGATGAGAAACCGCGTTACACCATAACGCCAAAAAATATGGCGCAATACGCGGATAAACTGACACCGGGTGCTAAGGCACTACTGGAAAAATACCCAGAGTCTTTCCATATCGATGTCTACCCGACACACCGTACGGCGGTAGCGCCACAATCGATATACGATAATACGGCTAATAATGCGACTAACTGCAAGTACTCCGCAACGGGGCCTGCATTGCAGGGCTGTTTTGGTGGGGTTCCCTTCCCCATGCCAAAGCTTGGTAGTGAGGTTGTCTGGAATTTTCTAATGCGCGCCGAGTCTGAAGCGATTGAGTTTGGCTTTAAGAATCTGGTTGTCACTGCGGATGGTACGCGCAGCCTGGCGACACAGAACATTAACTACATGCAACACCCCTACTACTACGCTGATTCTTCTGCTGAAGAGTGGGATGGCCGGTACCTGCTGCAGCGCTTCGACACCAGAGCACCGGCCTTCAAGGTCGGTGAGTCTCTGGTGATCCACGACAGTATTGACCCCGACAAGCCACGTAAGGCGTGGCAGTATCTGGTCGGGCAGCGTCGGGTTCGTCGTGCTCCAACGGTGGGTTATGACACCCCAGACTTTGTAGCCTCAGGGGCTAACTATTTCGATGAAGTCGAGGGCTTGTTTGGTACTCCGGAACGCTTTGATTGGAAGATCGTCGGTAAGAAAGAGATGATCGTTCCCTACAACAATAACCGGCTGGTTACAGCGAGTGTCGAGGATGCCTATGCTGGGCATCACTTCAACCCTGACCTGATGCGCTGGGAACTGCACCGTGTCTGGGAAGTTGAAGCAACCGTAGCCCAGGGTAAGCGCCATGCGGTTCCCAAGCGTCGTTATTTCTTCGATGAAGATTCATGGCTGCTGGTACTGATGGATGGCTATGACGCTGAAGGCAATCTGTGGCGTACGTCTCAAGTGCCACCATTCGTTCTGCCAAAGGTGCCAGTTCTTAAATCCAAGGCTGTGCTGGTATTCAATTTGGAGGCAAATACGTCGAGCCAGGTTCAGTCACTGAACGGCGAAGAGTTCTACGTTGTAGAGCGCAAAGAAGACGAATTCTACACTGGCGAGGCGGTAGCTGCCGACAGTATTCGTTAATCCTTAGCCCCGGAGGTCTTCCCCTCTCCCTTCAGCTTCCGGGGC
>SDWN01000204.1 GCA_004195305.1 Neptunomonas sp.
AGAACCCGCTGCAAAGACTCTGCCGTTTCATGCCCCCGATCGGTCAGGTAACCGCCATCCGTTTGGCTGATCAGGCCTTTATCAAACAGCCGCTGGGCGGCTGCAGCCACATCCACTGGGGCTTCATTATGGATTTTCAGGCCCGCCTGCAAGGAGGCCAAGTCAAAACGCGCCAACAACTCCAACTCCGCAATCGTATCCGCCGCGAATGGTCCGTTCATTTGATTACTCTCCAATAAGTGTGAGGCCTCAGCATAAACATCTGCATGCAAATCCTCAACCGCTAATCGGCGCTATGCGCCATACCAGACAAAC
The DNA here is from genome assembly GCA_004195305.1 of Neptunomonas sp. Classification (GTDB taxonomy): domain Bacteria; phylum Pseudomonadota; class Gammaproteobacteria; order Pseudomonadales; family Balneatricaceae; genus Motiliproteus. The sequence goes on from SDWN01000204.1 coordinate 316, forward strand.
AAAAAAAACCCCGACAGTGCCGGGGTTTATGAAAGCGTTTTAGATGCTTATCACATCATGCCGCCCATACCACCCATGCCGCCCATACCGCCCATACCGCCCATATCAGGCATACCAGCAGCAGCACCCGCTTCTTCAGGGTGATCCGCAACCATCGCTTCGGTCGTGATCATCAGACCGGCGATAGACGCAGCCGCCTGCAGTGCAGAACGAGTCACCTTAGCAGGATCCAGGATACCCATCTCCAGCATATCAGCGTAATCACCGGTAGCCGCATTGTAACCGAAGCTGCCTTCTCCCGACTTCACTTTGGCCAGAACAACAGAGTCTTCCTCACCCGCGTTTTTAACGATCTGACGCAGCGGAGCTTCCATGGCACGACAAGCCAGCTTGATGCCGACAGTCTGGTCGTGGTTATCACCTTCCAGCGCTTCGATGCTCTGCAGTGCGCGAACCAGTGCCACACCGCCGCCTGCAACCACACCCTCTTCAACCGCAGCGCGGGTAGAGTGCAGTGCGTCTTCGACGCGATGCTTCTTCTCTTTCATCTCAACTTCGGAACCCGCTCCGACCTTGATAACCGCAACACCGCCTGCCAGCTTGGCAACACGCTCCTGCAGCTTTTCTTTGTCGTAATCGGACGTCGTATCAGCGACCTGGGCACGGATCTGAGCCACCCGCGCCTGGATAGTTTCATGCTCACCAATACCATCAACGATAACGGTATTTTCTTTGGTGATCTGGATTTTCTTGGCTTGACCCAAGTGCTCCAGTGTCGCTGTTTCCAGACTCAGACCCACCTCTTCAGAGATCACGGTAGCGCCAGTCAGGATCGCGATATCTTCCAGCATCGCCTTACGACGGTCACCGAAGCCGGGTGCCTTGACGGCTGCAACCTTAACGATGCCACGCATGTTGTTAACAACCAGAGTCGCCAGCGCTTCGCCTTCCACATCTTCAGCCACAATCAGCAACGGACGCGAGGACTTGGCGACGGCTTCCAGAGTCGGCAGCAGATCACGAATATTGGAGATCTTCTTATCCACCAGCAGAAGGTAAGGACCTTCCAGCTCGATAGACATGTTCTCGGGCTTGTTAACAAAGTAGGGAGACAGGTAACCACGATCGAACTGCATACCTTCGACCACGTCCAGCTCGTTTTCAATACCGGTACCTTCCTCGACGGTGATAACACCCTCTTTACCCACTTTACCCATCGCTTCAGCGATGATGTCGCCCACCGCGGTGTCGCTGTTAGCAGAGATGGTAGCAACCTGCGCAATCGCTTTAGCATCGGTGCAAGGTGCAGCCATCATCTCGATCTGCTTAACCACTGCCGCAGCAGCTTTGTCGATACCGCGCTTGAGATCCATGGGATTCATGCCCGCAGCAACAGACTTCAGGCCTTCGCTAACGATCGCCTGAGCCAGTACAGTCGCGGTGGTGGTGCCGTCACCGGCCACATCGTTGGCCTGGGAAGCAACTTCCTTGACCATCTGTGCGCCCATGTTTTCAAACTTGTCTTTCAGCTCGATCTCTTTGGCAACAGACACACCATCTTTAGTGATGGTCGGTGCGCCGAAGGACTTGTCGAGTACGACGTTACGGCCCTTAGGTCCCAGCGTGGTTTTAACAGCATCAGCCAGAACATTTACGCCAGCCAGCATCTTAGTGCGGGCAGCATTTCCAAACAGTACGTCTTTAGCAGCCATCTCTATGGTTCCTATCTCTATATCGTTTCAGTGTGTAGCAATATCGGGACTCAAGGACGGCTTAAACAAGCACACCCATGATGTCGCTCTCGCTCATGATCAGCAGCTCTTCACCGTCGATCTTTACGGCATTACCGGCGTACTGACCAAACAGAACCTGATCGCCGACCTTAACATCCATAGGTTGAACTTCACCGCTCTGCAGGATACGACCCTGGCCTGCGGCAACAACTTCACCCTGGGTGGGTTTTTCAGTAGCTGAACCTGGCAGTACGATGCCGCCAGCTGACGTGGTCTCTTCTTCGTTACGACGAACTACTACGCGATCATGAAGTGGACGAATGCTCATTTGCGTTTGTCTCCTGATGTTCAAACAAAAAAAGTCGGTCTCGACTTGGACTGCGTATCAAGAGGGACGCCCCTCTCAAACGTTGATGAGATAAATGGGGCCGTTAAAAACGAATTCAACTGCTACAGGGTAAAATTCTCAATAAACAGAGAGGGCGAGCCCCCGCTGTCGACCCAGAATATTAACCCGGCGGATTAACAGGAGACGCAAAGATGCACAAACATGGGTCGAATACCCATGCCAGCCCCGTAAATCAAGCTGCTCCACGCAACTGCGGCAGATCTTAAGGGTGATGGACACATAGGTATGGAACCTATTTGTCCACAAGGTTAATAGTATTCCGGAGCACACCAGACGCACGACCCCGTTACTCGTCGCGACGATATTCGCCATCGATCGTTTGGCCACCTTTAGAAGAGTCTCCAGAAGTAGCGGAATCACGCCCTAAGCCGCTATCTAGCGGGTCCTGCGGCCCCTGCTGCTGAGATCCAGAACGCTGCGCAAATGCTGCCCCCTGGCGCTGGGCGGCGGACACCACAACCTGCCGCAACAACGGCTTCACCAATGCGCGCCGGGTCTGCGGGATCAAACAGCAGAAACCCAACACATCGGTCACAAAACCGGGCGTAATCAACAACGCGCCACCGACAGCCAATACCAACCCCTCGACCATCTCCTGCGCCGGTATCTCTCCCCCCTCCATCCGCGAACGCGCCCGCATCAATGTCGACAACCCCTGCTGGCGTAGCATATTGACACCAATAAACGCCGACAACAGCACCAGAGCGATGGTATACCAGGCTCCGATCGCCTGACCGACATTGATCAGCAAGACAATTTCAACGATCGGTATAATCACAAAGAGCAGGAACAAAAAGCGCATGAATGACCTCAAGACTAAGGGGGGGTTACAGTCAAATGGTATAGAAAAAAACGACTGCAGACCTCAAATTTTACACCGGCCCTCCGTCTGATTATTTCGCAGCGCAGCAAATTAGAATGGAAACCTAATCAAAATAATCATAAAATCACTGCTGCACCGCAACATAAAGACTCTAGGCAGCTGTACCCGGTATTTTCAACTTGGCACCAAGTTGCAGACTAAACGCCCGGGATAAATCCAATGCCCGCCATTCAGCGGACTTCTTTTGAGATTGTATTATGAACCTACAAGATAAAGTCATTGTTATTACCGGGGGCGGCCAAGGACTCGGCCGTGCCATGGCCCTGTACCTAGCCGACAAAGGAGCGATCCCTGCGCTGATTGACATGAACCCTGAAGCCCTCGACGAAACTGTCGGCCTGTGCCTCGAAAAAGGGATCGAAGCCCGCGCTTATGTGGCCAACGTAACCAACGAAGCGGAAGTTGAAGCCACCTTTGCCAAGATCGTCGCAGAGTGCGGTGCTATCGATGCATTGATCAACAACGCTGGCATCACCCGCGACGGCATGTTTATCAAGGCCAAAGACGGCGAGATCGTTAAGCGGATGTCTCTAAGCAGCTGGCAGCAAGTGATCGATGTTAACCTGACCGGTGTTTTCCTGTGCGGCCGCGAAGCGGCAACCAAGATGATCGAAGCGGGTAAGCCCGGCGCTATCATCAACATCTCCAGCATCTCCCGCGCAGGCAACATGGGCCAGAGCAACTACAGCGCGGCCAAAGCCGCCGTCGTTGCCCTGACCGTGACCTGGGCCAAGGAACTGGCACGCTTCGGCATCCGTACCGGCGCGATCGCGCCTGGCTTTATCGGCACCGAGATGGTGATGAGCATGAAGCCTGAAGCACTGGACAAGCTTGCCAATATGATCCCGGCCAAGCGTCTCGGCACACCCGATGAAGTCGCTTCTGCGGTCTCCTTTATCCTGGAAAATGATTACTTCAACGGCCGGGTCATCGAAGTGGACGGCGCTTTGCGGCTGTAATTTTCCGACCCTGACTCAAAAAACCGACGCTTGTGCGTCGGTTTTTTTTCGCCCGCCCCCCATTCGACCAAATACCCTCCGGCTGTTACAGTCTGCGCATGACGCCCACAACCACTAAAGCACAGCAGATTTGGCAGGTACTGGGCCAGATCCCCTGCGGAAAAGTCGTTAGCTACGGTCAATTAGCTGAATTGGCTGGATTACCGGGCTATGCCCGTTTTGCCGGTACGACCCTCAGACAACTCCCCAATGACAGCGCACTGCCCTGGCATCGAGTCATCAACGCCAGCGGACGGATCAGCTTTCCTGAAGGCAGCCCGAAATTCATGGTGCAAAAGCAACGCCTGCAGGCCGAAGGGGTGCTGTTCGCCAATGCGCGTATTCTGATGGCGAACTATCGCTGGCAGCCCTAAGACCTAAAGCTCAAGACCCAAAGCTCAAGACCCAAAGCGCAAGGCTCAAGCCGCGCGGTAAGAGAGCAGAAACAACTCCCTAACGGTCTCCTGGAGGCGCGCATCGCTGCCCTGCAGGTCCGCCAGAGAGATCTCGCCGCTGGCGAACAGCGCCCGCAGCTGCTCGGCACTCCACTCAATGACAATACTCCCGGTACGGCGATCACTGACCTGAAGTAAGGGTTGGTCGCGCTCCAGCCATGCATTGACGGTATAGGTCATCATTGTCTCCTGCTGTTGAATATTAACGCAGGATACGTCAGACCCACCTCAAATGCAATTGATTCTCATTTACACGCTATAACCTGCCTCGGTTTAGACGTTGCGACGCTCCCTCCCCAGGGAGCCACCCAATACAACATCAGCATTCCCGGCAACGCAATCAAAGCGCAGAGCAGGAAGAACTGAGTGTAGCCCATCGATTCGATCAAAAAACCGGTACTGGCATTGGCAAAGGTCCGCGGAATACTCGCCAGGCTAGTAAATAGAGCCAGCTGCGTTGCGGTAAAGCGCTTATCTGAGAGCCGCGCCATAAACGCAACGAACGCTGCCGTTCCCAGACCCACGCCAAAATACTCGAACGCAACGACCGCAAAGAGTGCTACCGGGTCGTTGCCGATCTCGGCAAGCGCCGCAAAGCCCAGAATAGAGATCACCTGCACCACGCCAAAGATCCACAGTGAACGATTAATCCCCAGCTTGATCATCGCCACCCCGCCGACCAGGCCTCCGGCAATAGAGGCGCCCAGGGATGCCGACTTGGCGATGGTACCGATTTCAGTTTTACTAAAACCCAGATCCAGATAAAAAGGGGTCGACAGCGCCGTTGCCATGCTGTCGCCGAGTTTATACAGCAGAATAAACACCAACGCGGCCACCGCCGTACGTATCGAACTGCGCGAGAAAAACTCGTGAAAAGGCTCAACCACCGCCTCACGCAGGGTCAGGGGGGCGCTGCAGCCCTGCGGCTCCGCGATACAAACACTGGTAATCAACCCCACCAGCATAAACCCCGCAACAACCAGATGAACGGTCTCCCAAGGCATCTGATCAGCAAGGATCAACGCCAAGGAACCGGGCACCAAGCTGGAGAAACGGTAGGCGTTAACAAACAGTGAGTTACCCAGCCCCAGCTCCTCATCCGAGAGAAGCTCACGGCGATAGGCATCCAGCACGATATCCTGGGTCGCGCTAAAGAACGCGACCGCAAATACCACATAGGCAACCGAGGTGATCGAGTCCGTCGGATTGAACATCGAGAAGGTGGCGATCGAGACCAGCAACGCCAATTGGGTGATCAGCATCCAGCCTCTGCGCCGGCCAAACAGCGGCGGCACGTAGCGATCCAGCGCTGGCGACCAGAGGAATTTCCAGGTGTAGGGAAAGGCAACCAGCGAGAACAGGCCGATGGTTTCCAGACTCACACCCTGATCGCGCAGCCAGGCGGGGATCAGCTGATAGAGGATGTACAGCGGTAGACCGGAGGAGAAACCGATAAACAGGCACGTAAGCATCCTGCGGTTAAAGATGCTGCGCCACAGCGTCTCAGACAACGGCCTGCTCCCTGCCTCTGCGTGCTGGTGTAATCAAGCGCATCAGTCGCGAAAATTATCGAACTGCAGCGGCACATCAAACTCCTCGGCACGCATCGCCGCCATCGCCTGCTGCAGATCATCGCGCTTCTTGCCCGTCACTCGTACTTTTTCGCCCTGAATGGAGGCCTGAACCTTGAGTTTCTTATCTTTGATCAACTTGACGATCTTCTTGGCGGTGGGCTGATCCAGGCCCTGGCGCAACAGAACTTGCTGTTTGACCTTCATGCCGCTTTTTTCAAAAGGCTGCACATCCAGCGCCTTCGCATCCAGCTTTCGCGCTATCAGTGCGGCGCGTAAAATATCGCGCATCTGCTGCAACTGGAAATCGCCTTGGGCAATCAGGGTTATCTCCGTATCGGTCAATTCAAAGCTCGCGTCCACGCCCTTGAAGTCATAACGGGCGGTGGTCACTTTATTGGCCTTATCGACAGCATTGGTGACTTCGTGCATGTCCAGCTCAGATACCACATCAAATGTCGGCATGATTACTCCTGATGAGTTGTTGGTGTGGGTAGGCAGTGATGGCACAATGAAGTGCACTCTGCCGCTACAATTCGGCAACCACCGCTAACGATTGGACGATTTTATACCACTCACCCATGCATTACACCCAAGCATTAGCCCCAAATAAGCAGCGCCTAAACCCAGCAGATGAGCCTTGGTACATCCTCGGCGCCGGTGCCATCGGCAGCCTCTGGGCGTGCTATCTGAGTCTTGCTGGCCATCCGGTGCGGCTCATTCTGCGCGACCCGGAAAAACTGCAGCAGTTCAGCGGTAAGATCCGGCTTAGTAACCCATCCGGAAAGCAGACCCTGAGCTTGCAGGCCGAACTCGCGCATCAGCGCGCGCCGATCCAGCGTTTACTGGTAACCACCAAAAGCTACGACACCCTCGCGGCGATCGACTCGATTGATCACCGCCTGAGCGGCTCGAGCCTGATCGTATCGCTGCAAAATGGCATGGGACAGCAGCAACAGCTGGCCGATCGGCTTGCTGAGTGTGCGGTCTACGCCGGCACCACCACCGAAGGCGCCTATCGGACGCCGGCACAGCAGCTGGTGCACGCCGGGCGCGGCGAAAGCTGGGTCGGCCCGATCAATGCCGCAGCACGCGCGCTGGGTCCAACCGCACTGGACAGCCTGCGGCAGTTGCCGCTCCAGACAGGCTACGATGACAACATCTTGAACCGGCTATGGCAGAAGCTGGCCATCAACGCCGCCATCAATGGGTTGACGGCGATCCACAACTGCCAGAATGGCGAGCTGGCCAACAACCCGGCCTACCTTGAGCAGATGCAGCAGCTCTGCAGCGAAGTTGAGCGGCTTGCCGCAGCGCTCAAGCAGCCGCTCTTTGACCGGCCGCTGCTCGATGTCGCCCTACAGGTCGCCACCGCCACCGCCAGCAACTATTCGTCGATGCTGCAGGATGTGCGCAATCAACGCCACACCGAGATCGATTTCATTAACGGCTATATCTGCCGCCAAGCCAAACGGCTCGGCATCGATACCCCGTACAACCACGCACTGGTCAACCGCATCGGCGACCTTCATCCACCCTCTACAGAGAACTGAGCATGGGCAACCGACTTTCTAAGATCTACACCCGTACCGGCGATACCGGTACCACCGGACTCGGCGACGGCTCGCGTATCGACAAAGATGATGCCCGAATCGAAGCGATAGGAGATATCGATGAACTCAACAGCTGCATCGGCCTGCTCTGCTGCGAGCTGGAGCCAAGTGATCCGCTCCAGAGTGAACTCTACGAGGTGCAGCAAAATCTGTTCAATCTGGGCGGCGAACTCTCGGTACCGGGCTATGCACTGATTGAAGAGCAGCATATCCTTGAGCTTGAGCAGCTACTCGACCGGCTCAACGAGCAGCTACCGCCGTTAAAGGACTTTATTCTACCGGGGGGTAACGCTGCGGCATCGTTCTGCCATCTGGCCCGCAGTGTCTGTCGCCGCGCCGAGCGCCGAGTGGTCACCCTGGCCCGCGACCATGAGATTCGTCCGCACGGTCAGAGTTATCTCAATCGTTTATCCGATCTGCTCTTCGTTGCCGCCCGCACGTTAGCGCGGCGCGATGACGGCCAGGAAGTATTGTGGCGACACCGGGCAGAGCGAGAGCAGCGCTAACCCGCAAATTGCACCAGAACACTGCAAACCGGTCTATAGCCTTTGCGCCGCAAGGGCTCCGGCGCTAAAGTAAAAAATACAATGTCTAATTCCACCTCGTTTATCGAGCCCTTGCTTGTTCTGAGTTCACCTAGTGAATTGTCGTCGAAAATGAAGGCAATAAGCATTCATCTGCTCCGACAGTCCCCCAGATAAACTCAGTCCTGCGCAATCATCTCGACATCCGGTGCAATTTGCGGGCTAAACAGACAACATCTCGCTCAGTGCAGCATCCGGACACAGTTACGCCCGGACGCCTTGGCCTGATGCATCGCCGTATCCGCCGCTTTAAGCAACTGCTCGACGGAGTCGATGCCGGCAGCGGGCAGCACCGCCAGACCGAAGCTACAGGTCACCTGTAGCCCATCGATGCGCAACGCCTGGATCGCCCGCCGCACCAGCTCCGCCGTCTGCTGACAGCACTCCGTATCCGCTCCTGGCATGATAATGACAAACTCTTCACCGCCATAACGGCACAGACTATCGATCTCTCGAATATGAGTCCAAGCCGCGGTGGCAACTTGCTGCAGGACCCGATCACCCTGATCGTAGCCGCAGTCGTCGTTAACACGCTTAAAGTGATCTATATCGAACAGCACCAGTGACAGCGGCTGCACGTAACGCCTGGACAGCCGAAATTCAGCCGCCAACTCCTGATCGAAATGGCGTCGGTTAAACAATCCGGTCAACGCATCGGTCCGCGACAGCTGCTCCAAGCCCTTACGCAACACCTCCTCCTGAGTGATATCACGCATCAGCACCGCAGTGCCGATCAACTCCCCGTTATCATTAGCAATACGCGCCAGCTGAATATGCAGGATTTGCTCATGCTCAGACTGATGAATCTCGGCCATCACCGGACTGTCCGACAGCCGCGCCTGCTCCAGCAGTTGCGACCACTGCGAATCCTCAAACAGTGCCGCCAGCCCCTCCCTTGCTATCTGCTCATAACTGCGTTTGAGGAGTTTCTCCGCCGCCGGGTTAACCAACACCACCTGCCCCGCGGCATCAGTAGCTACCATCCCCTCCTGAGCACCGAGGATAATGGTCGAAAGCTTGTTGCGTTCATCATGCAAGCCGCTGTGGAGCATTTCCAGCTCTGCGATTTTGTGATTAAAACTCGCGACAATCCTGCCCAGCTCCATGGATTTTGGAACCATCAGCCGCTGACTCAGATCTCCTGAGGCGGCTTCACGCATCGCCACCGTAATAGCCTGAATCGGCGAAACAACAACTCGGCGGACAAACACACTGATCGCCAGCATGGTCAGCAATACCGATAGAGACAACACCCACAGCGACAGATTACGACTCGCAGCAATCTCCTGATCGACATGGCGCAGCGAACTGGTCAACTTGATCACGCCCAAAACCGGCTGCTCTGGCGAATGACATTGCATGCACCTCTGCTCCTGCTTGACCGGATAAAGCAGGGTATAGAGTCGCTCGCCGGTCTGGGTCACGCCATAGTATTCAGCTGGCTCTCCACTCTCCAGAACCCGCTGCAGGGAGCTATTGGCCGCCGCTAATACCTGCTCCTGGCGCTCCGTTGTACGCGGAAAAAACTGGATAGAACCAAGCGCCTGATTAACCTGATCGATACGCGAATTATCCAGAAAGGCCTGAGAACCATCGGGGTTTATCACCCGCAGATCAACAAAACCGTCCATATTTTCCAGGCTCTCAACAAACAGCTGACCCGCATCACCGTAGCCAGATAGCATCAGGGTTCTTAACCCCTGATGGGTACTGTCGAGCACATTGAGCAGGGTTCGCTTATTTTGGGCAAGAATAGTCTGCTCTTCACGCTCTGCGTAAAATAGCACCAGGACCACCAACCCCAGCGTGACCACGGTTCCGATCACGGCAAAAATCTTCAGATCAATGCGCTTAAACACCGCTATCAACCTCATCCGGGCCGGCGGGCCCCAAGCTCGGCAGGTCAGCCTCCGAGACCGCATTGCGGCCCGCCTGCTTGGCAGCATACATCGCGTTATCAGCCGCTTCGAGCAACGTAGCGGCACCTACCTCTGAACGAGGATCCAGGTGAGCTGGAAGACAAGCTGCGGACGGAGTCATTCAGCGATGGTTTGACCGGATTGTTTAATCGGCGCCATTTTGATGAGACGATTCAGCATGAGATTGAACGCGCCCGCTCCTCGGAGCTGTCGATGTCGCTGTTGCTGTTCGATATCGATCATTTTAAGCGATTTAACGATAGCTACGGCCATGATCAGGGGGACCGGCTGTCTCTTATACACATCT
>SDWN01000744.1 GCA_004195305.1 Neptunomonas sp.
AGATGTGTATAAGAGACAGCGGCAATGGTCTCGTCGGAGACCAGGATCTCACCTTCATACTTATCGAGTTGCTGGGTGTACTCGCGTACTTTTTCTTCACCGCCGGCATCAATCGCGGCGAGCATATCGGTGACCAGCTTACTGACGTCGTCATGACCGGTTGCTGCAGTTTTACTGGCTTTCTTCAGGTATTTAATAGTCATGGTTTATATCTCCAGATTACGGTCTGTGTTTTATTTTTTTGATCTATTTAGGGATTGCAGGGCCTTATTTAAGGCGCACCTATCCCTCGTAAACATTCGTTAACGATCAGGTTCTAGGTAAAACAGGTTTAGGTTAAACGCGGCATCTTATGACAACGCCCAGAGTGACAGCTCGGGCACAAAGGCCAGCAGCAGCACCGTTGCAAGCATCGACAGCACGTAGGGCAGCGCGTGTTTCGCCACTTCCAATACCGGCGTGCCGCTGACGCCCGACACCACGAACAGGTTGAGACCCAACGGTGGGGTAATAAAACCGACCCCCAGGGCGGACACCATCACGATGCAGAAGTGGATATCATCCATGCCGATAGAGCGTGCCAGCGGCAGCAGGATCGGTGACAGCACCACGATATTGGGCGTCGTCTCCATCACACAACCGGCCAGGATCAGGATGCCGATAATGATCAACAACAGCATGGTTGGATCGTCGGTCAGCTCGGTCATCACCGCCACGAAAGTTTGCGGAATTTCCAATACGGCCAGCGTTTGCGCCAACGGTAATGACATCGCGATAATCGGCAGGATCATGCCGTTGATCTTGGCCGAGCTGAGCAACATCTTGGGAAAGTCGCGCCAAGTGATGGTCTTCTGCATAAAGCCGATACCCAGCCCGACGATCACCGCCACACCGGCCGCTTCGGTCGGAGTAAACATGCCTGAATAGATGCCACCCAAGATGATGAATGGAATCATCAACGCATAACGTCCGTCCCACAGCGCTTTGAGCCAACGTTTCATGGAGAATCCGGTCTTGGAATTTTCATAACCATGGATCGCATTAAGCACCACGTTGGTCAGCATGATCGTGGCCATGATCAGCAAGCCAGGTATCGCCGCCGCTAGAAACAGCGTCGATGCGGATATACCCAGAATCAGGCCGATGATGATGTAGGCGATCGATGGCGGGATCAGGATACCGGTACACGAACCCGCTGCCACCAACGCACAGGCGTACCCTTTGGGGTAACCCCGCTCCACCAGTCGATGGATGGTCATCCGCCCCACGGCTGCAGCGCCTGCCGCGTCGGAGCCCGAGATACAGGCAAAGAAGCCGCACCCCAGCACCGTCGAGGTACCCAGTCCCGACTTGGCACTGCCGGCCGTCGCTTCGGCCACATCCAACAGCTTGTTGGATAGTCCGGTGCGGACCAACACATCGCCGGTCAGAATAAACAACGGAATCGCGATCAGCGCGAACGCATCGATACCGTCAAACAGCGCTTCACCGAACAGCGAAAGCGGCAACACCTCGGTCAGCACCAGCATCCCTAAAGCACCCAGGCCCAATACCACCCAGATCGGCACCGCCAAGACAATCATCGCGATCATCGCCATCACAGGCAGGTAGATAGCCGGCCCGTAGGAGACATCGGCGGCCTGTTCAATCATATAGTTGTACATCTGTATCTCTCCTAATCGACCAGACTATTGCCGGTAAACACCGTTCGGCCAGCACCCAGGTCCTGGATATCTCGCCACATCGACTGCAGCAGTCGCACCGTGATCAAGGTGAAACCCAACGGCACCGCGATCAGGAACCAGGCTTTACTGATGCGCAAGCCATCGGTCACCGAACCGAATTCGATAGAGGTCATCACCGGCTCGATCGAGACCCAAAGCGCCACCACGGCCAACAGCAGCGAGACCAGGTCGCCAAACAGATAGAGCGCCGCTTTGCTACGTCGACCCAGTGCGTTTAACAGCACATCGATCCGAATATGCGAGCGGTTTTTAACCGCCAGCGCCGCACCAAACCAAGCCAGATAGATAAAGGAGTAACGCGCGATCTCCTCACCCCAGATGGAGGAATAACTGAGACCGAAGCGACGGAGCACCTCCGACACGAGGGTCAACACGATCATCGTATAGAACATCAGGCACAGCCATCGTT
>SDWN01000753.1 GCA_004195305.1 Neptunomonas sp.
CCCTAGACTGTCAACACAATACAAAAGTATAGGGGTTAGTACCGAGCTTGCTCAGACTCACGCAGGAGCCAGAACGGCCCCCAAACAAAGTCTTCAAAACAAGCTAACGATGCAGGTATCGCTCGAGATCCTGATTCATCTGCAGCGCAATCTGACGTGGCTTTTGAAATGGAAGGCTATGATCACAGCCGCGTACCGGGTGGTAATACCAGCCAGCCAGTTGCCACAGCAGCTGCTGATTAAGCAGGTGCATCGACTCCGGACTACGCCCCCCTACAAAACTACTGACATCTCCCTGGTCAGCAAACAACCGGGACCGATCGAGCCTCTGACTGGCGCTAGTCACCGCATCCAGGGCGTTGGCGAACCCCTGCGGGCGCTGCCCCAACCGGGCAACCGAGATCGCATCACCACGCGGGGACGCGATCCGATTAGGCGCCACGGCCTGCAAGAACTGCATCACACTGACCTCTGGATCATCAGCCTCGCGCAACAATTGAGCAATATCGCTATAGCGCTGACGATTGGCGATCACCTCTTCGATATCGCGACGATCGATCAACGCGGACTCCAGCAGGTACTGTTTATGTACCCGATGCGGCTGCTGCTGCTTTAACAACATGCAGACCAGGCCACCGAACGAATAGCCACCCAGATCAAACGCCCACCAACCGAGATGGTCCAGCAGCCGAATCTGATCAGCAACTACCTCCTCGACCTGATACTCACGCTCGCAACCATCCAGCTCCCGGGTCAGCCCCATCCCCCGCAGGTCGGGCACCAACACCTCGCACCAGCCGCGGAGATGGTTCACCAGATGGCCCCAGGTGTCCTCGCCTGCAACGCCTGCACCGTGCAATAACAGCAGCCGCCGCCCCGCCCCTGAATAACGGTTACGATAGATCCGGTAACTAATCCGCTGTTCCGCGGTTTCAAGCACTTCTGTTTGGATCGAAAAATGTGGTTTCATACTTTCATCAACCGCCGCAAAATAACCTATGTATTAACAACCAAGAGCAACAACCAAGAGCAGCAACCAAGAGCAACCTGCATGCTCTGATAAATGCCCAGACCCGGCTTGGTGGAGCTTGATCCGCGCTAAGCGTACAATGCGCTCCTTTATATAAGCTCAGCCTCTCCGATCGATGCTATCGGATAACCTACGCCAAACTCTATAGATTGCCGGAACCCCTGCCTTGCCGCCAATACATCTCAACAGGATACAACTCGACTACCAGCCCGATAGCGCGCCGCTGTTTGAATCGATCCGCTCACTGCCCTACCCCGTGTTCCTCGACAGCAGCAATTTCGGCGGCGAGTTTGGGCGTTTCGACATCCTCTGCGCCGACCCCAGCCAACTGCTAACCCGGGAAAACGGTACCACCCACCTGACTCAGCGCGATGGCAGCAGCGCAGCACTCAATAGCCTCCCTTTTGCCGCACTCCGACAGATCCTGCTCGAACAGGGGTTTAACGGTCTACCCACCCCGGGACTCCCCTTTTGCGGGGGTGCGCTGGGTTATTTCAGCTACGACCTGGGGCGTGACGAGACACCGCTGGAAAACCCAACGACTGACGACGTCAACCTACCGCAGATGCAGGTCGGCATCTACCCCTGGGCGATCATTGTCGATCATCAGCAGCACCGCACTACACTGGTTAGCCAGAGCCTTAGCCGCCAGCAACTGGACCTCATCGTTGACAGCTTCTGTGCGCCCGCGAACGACGCGTTCAAACTCAACGCCAGGTTTCAGTCCAACCTGACTCGCGACGCCTACCTGCAGCGCTTTCAACGCGTGATCGACTACATCCATGCCGGCGACTGTTATCAGGTCAACCTCGCGCAACGCTTCAGCTGCGCCTATCAAGGCGATCCCTGGAGCGCTTATTTAAAGCTGCGCCACCAGACCCACACCCCCTTCTCAGCCTATATTGAATCTCCCAGCGGTTGCTTGCTGAGCTTATCGCCCGAACGTTTCTTACAGGTGAGTGAAGGCCAGGTAGAAACCCGCCCCATCAAGGGCACGCGTCCACGCCACCCGCTACCAGAACAGGATCAACAATTAAAACTGGCGCTGATCCAGAGCGGTAAAGATCGCGCCGAAAACCTGATGATTGTCGATCTACTGCGCAACGACCTTGGACGCCAGTGCATCACGGGGTCAGTCAAGGTCCCTGAAC
>SDWN01000757.1 GCA_004195305.1 Neptunomonas sp.
CCGCTGGTGGAGGTGCCGGTTTTCGTCCGACAACACCCGACGTTCCAGCTGCAGCTGAACCCGCTGCCGCAGTTCCTGCATTTTGACCGGTTTTGTCAGCAGGTGAGGCAGTTACAGGCGGTAGCGTGCGCGCCAGGATCTGAATCGGTACCGGCAGCGGGCGTGCCCTTGCCGTTAATGGAAAATATTGATCACGCGCGTGATCGCTGGGCGCGAACAAAGCTGGATCAGCAGGTTGCTGCGCCTTGTTTGTGGGCCAGCGAGGGCTCTGAGACCATCGCTCCGCAGCTGCTGGTCAGTGACGGCTTGCCCGAGCCTGCGCAGTTTGGTCAATTTATGACCGGTGAATGTTGCGGGGATCTGATTAAGGCGGATCAATGAGTACATCTCCACGTCGTTGCGCCTTGTCCTGGCAAGCGGTTGCGTTAACGGATATCGGCAAGGTTCGTCAGCTTAATGAAGATTCGTTGCTGGCGCGTTCGGACATCGGCCACTTTGTCGTTGCCGATGGCATGGGCGGCCACACCGGTGGCGATGTCGCCAGTCAGCGTGTCGTCTCAGCCCTTAACGACCTGGCCCCGGTAGATGATTTCGCCATCTTTGTGGAGCAGCTGGAAGATTGCTTGCTGCGCGTCAATGATGAGCTGGTTGACAGGGTGGCGGGCACCGAGCGGGTGATCGGAACCACGGTTGCCGGTCTGGTGTTGCACCAAGCGTTTTATTTCATCTATTGGTGCGGTGATAGCCGTATCTATCTGTTTCGCGATGGCCGGCTGCGGCAACAAACGATAGATCACACCTATACCCAGGCGTTGGTTGAGCAGGGTAAATTACGCCCGGAGCAGATCAAGCAGCATCCTGACAATAATATTATCACCCGCGCGGTCGGGGCAGACCGGCAGCTATTTGTGGATATGGACCTGCGTAATCTGCAGGCGGGCGATCAGTTCCTGATCTGTAGTGACGGTCTGGATAAAGAGCTGGATGAAGATGAGATGGAGGCCTGGCTAGCGCAAGGGGAAGGCGGAATTGAAACTACCGCTCAGAACTTGCTCGACAGAGCGTTAGCACGAGGCGGGCGTGACAATGTCACCCTGATTCTGGTGAAGGTGGTACCTGCCTCGTCGGGCAGTCAGGGATGATGTATTTATAACATGGGAGATTTTAAGACACAGCTCAAAGCCTATATCGAGGGACAGGTCACGCTGGCTCAGTTACAGCAGAGCCTTAAAGCCGATCTCAGGCAGTCTCCTGAAGCTGCCGCGGTGTATCATCGTGCACTGTTTGGGATGTTCCAGCAGAAGGTTCTTCAAGAGCCCGTTTATCGATCCTTGATCTCGTTGGTAGAAACGTTCGACCCTAGCGATTTATCCTGTGATGACGGGTATCAGCGCGATGATGACCAGACCCGGATTCATCCTGGTCTGGTAGCCGATGACCAGACCCGGATAGACCCCCGAGTCATGCCGCAAGAGACACCGGAGTACGGGGTTTCTGAGCCGCAGCTGCCGGAGGATGAGGACCGGACGCGATGGGGTGTTCCCCCTGAGGTGACTGCTCAAACGTCACGATCAACCGGAGTAACCGGAGTAACGGGTGTGTCGCAATCGCGCAAGCCGTTTTCTGAGGGGCCGGGTACCGCTCCGCTAGGGGTTGGCAGTGTTCTCAAAGAGCGCTTTCGGCTGGTTGAATTTATTGGTTATGGCGGCATGGGGGATGTGTATAAGGCGGAAGATAGCCGTCGAATTGATGCAGATGATGCCGACTCCTTGGTCGCGATTAAAGTACTGAATAAAACCTTCCGCGAGCATCCTGAATCGCTGCGATCGCTGCAGCGTGAAACGCGCAAAACACAGCATCTTGCCCATCCCAATATCATTAATGTTTTTGACTTTGATAGAGATCATGACAATGTCTTCATGACTATGGAGCTGATGAAAGGCCGGCCCCTGAATGAAGAGATCAAAGCCCATCCTCATGGTTTTCCACTTGCCGACGTGCTGAGTTATACCCAGGGAATGGCCGAAGCGTTGAAGTATGCCCACCACAGGGGTGTGATCCATTCTGACTTCAAGCCAAGTAATGTTTTTCTTAATCAAGGCGTGATCAAAGTCTTTGACTTCGGTATCGCCCGAGCAGCCAAGGCGGGTCAGCATGAGCACGATAGTTTTGATGCCGGT
>SDWN01000020.1 GCA_004195305.1 Neptunomonas sp.
GTGTTGGCTCAAGCGCATGCTACATCAATCCTGTACTGAAGGAACCTTGAGTCGCCATCCTGACGGCAAGTAGCCGATTCAACCGGGCTCGTTGACCAGGGACCGCAACGCGAACTTCTGGATCTTCCCGGTTGAGGTCTTGGGAAGGGCAGCGAACAGCACCGTTTTGGGGCATTTAAAATGCGCCATCTGGCTTCGACAGAAGTCAATTATCTGCTGTTCGTCGGCCTCCTGATCCGTTTTCAGGGTAATGATGGCGCAGGGCACCTCACCCCAGTGCGCATCCTCTTTGGCTATCACGGCCGCCTCCAGCACCGCCGGATGGCGATAGAGCACCGCCTCCACTTCGATGGTGGAGATGTTCTCGCCGCCGGAGATGATCACATCCTTGGCGCGATCCTTGACCTCGATATAGCCATCAGGATGCCTGACCGCGATATCACCGGTACGAAACCAACCATCCTGAAACGCCTCGGCGGTCGCTTGCGGATTGGCCAGATACCCTTTCATCAGGGTGTTGCTGCGGATCATCACCTCGCCCAACGCCACGCCATCATTGGCGACCGGTTGCCCGGTCAGGCTGTCTGCCACCCGAAGCCCGGCAACGCCCGGGGCTCGCACGCCCTGGCGCGCCATTTTCGCGGCCTGCTCCTCGAACGACAAGCTGTCCCAGGACTGCTGCGGATCGCAGAATACGCTCGGCCCGTAGGTTTCGGTCAGACCATAGGCATGCACCACCTGAATTCCCAGCCGCTGCATCCCCTCGATCACGGTTGCCGGCGGCGCCGCGCCACCCACGGTGACCGTCACCGGATGCTCGATCGGCAACCGCTGCTCCACAGGCGCGTTGATCAACATATTCAGCACCACCGGCGCACGCGGCAGCTCCTGGCCAATGATATTACTCATCGCATTGAGGTAGGCTCCGCGGTGATGATAGACCACCCCCTTGGGGTTACCGGTGGTGCCGGAGGTGTAGTTGAGAGTGATTGGATGCCACTCATCAGCAGGTAGACTCCATTCAAACCCGGCGTCGGCCTGATCCAATAACTCGGCGTAGCTGTGGCTCCCCAACAGCTCGCCGCAGGCCTGCGGATCATCGACATCGATCACCAGCGGCCGGGTTTTACATAACTGCAACGCGGCAGCCACGGTGGCGGAAAACTCCTTATCGGTAAACAGCACTTTAGCCCCGCCATGATCGAGCATAAAGGCGATCGTCTCGGCATCCAGCCGGGTATTCTGCGCATTCAACACGGCCCCAAGCATGGGCACGGCAAAGTGCAGCTCCAGCATTTCAGGGATGTTAGGCAGGATAGCCGCCACCGTGTCGCCCGAGCCGATACCCAAGCGCTGCAACGCGGCGGCAATCTTCAGGCAGCGAGCATAGGTTTCAGCCCAGCTGCGCCGCACCTCGCCATAAATGATCGCGGTATGCTCGGGATAAACCTCTGCGGTACGGGCGATAAAACCGACCGGACTCAGCGTCACAAAATTGGCCGCATTTTTCTCCAACCCACTACTATAAGGGTCACAACTACTGGAATTGTTATTATTAGTGTTAGTCATTGCCATAGCCGCTCCAAAGAAAACAGATTCAGGCGTCAGACCAGGAGGCTGACCGACACCTGATAGCGTATCAGCGCAAATATTCCATGCTGAAGGTCTTGAACTGAGGTACATCTGAACGGCGAATCCACTCAAAACCCACCATCTCCCGGGTGACAATTTTGACCCCTTCATCGCGCATCCGCTGCAGCGCAAACTCGGTGTCACGCGGATTTCTGGCCGAAATGGCGTCAGCGACCACGTACACCGTTTTGCCACTTTCCAACAACCTCAGCGCGGTCTGCAGCACACATACATGGGCTTCCATACCACAGATCACCATCACCTCTTTATCCAGCGCCTCGATCTGGCGGTTGCATTCGGGGGCATCGACACAGGAAAAATGGGTTTTGCCGACATAACTGCCTTCGGGCAGCAGTCTTCTCAGGCTTTCGGTGGTCGGACCCACACCCTGCGGGTACTGTTCGGAACCCAGCACCGGGACTTGCATCAGCTGAGCCACCTCGACCAGCCACTGGCAGTTCTTCACCAGGGCTTCGTTTTCAAATACGCCGGGCAACAATTTTTCCTGCACGTCGATGACCAGCAACGCTGAATTTTCTGCTTTGAGCAACATACCTATTCTCCTTAAATTAGACCGGACGACGATCAACCATGTTGGTGGCCACACCTTCAGCAACCACCTTGTCTTTAACCCGACAAATAGTTTCTAACTTGACCCTGCGCCGCTCGAGATTGATCTCAAGCACAGTCGCCGTCGCCACCACGGTATCACCGATAAAGACAGGCGCCTTAAAGGAGAGTTGCTGATCGATGTAGATCGCACCGGGCCCGGGCATCCGCGTCCCCAATACCGCCGAGATCAGACCCGCGCTGAACATGCCGTGGGCGATACGCTGTTTGAACATCGTCTCGGCAGCATACTCAGCATTGAGATGGACCGGATTATCATCCCCGGTGATGCCGGCAAACAACACCACATCCGCATCGGTGATGGTCTTGGCGTAGCTGGCACTCTGGCCAACACTCAGGTCTTCCAGATAGAAGCCATGTAGGTCTTGCATCGTCATCTCCTCATGTATAAATAATCACACAACCCATGTATTCGGCATTCAGCATACTGGTTTACACCGACCAAACCAAGTAAAAACCCTTGGTTTTATAAAATGGGTCTGCTAGCCTTAGCGCTCTCTCACGTTAATGCGTGATTCTTGGGTAACAGGGGGCAGCAATGATGCAGCAGCAGGCCAATAGCATTTTGGATAAAACCATCCGCCGCCTGGTACCGCTCTGGCGTGATGCTCAGGGGGGACGACGGATTCTGGATAAGCTCTCGCTCAGCCCCGAGCTGGGA
>SDWN01000032.1 GCA_004195305.1 Neptunomonas sp.
CGAAGAGGAGCGCATGATCCGTGATGCCGCGCGTGATTATTGCCAAGGGCGGCTGATGCCCCGCGTGCTGGACGCCAACCGCAACGAAGTATTTGACGTTGAGATCATGCGCGAACTGGGCGAACTGGGCCTGCTGGGAGCCACCCTACCCGAGAAATACGGCTGCGCCAATGTCAGCTATACCTGCTACGGCCTGGTGGCCCGCGAAGTGGAGCGTGTCGACAGCGGCTACCGCTCGGCGATGAGCGTCCAGTCCTCGCTGGTGATGCACCCGATCTACGCCTACGGCTCTGAAGAACAACGGATGAAGTACCTGCCCAAGCTGGCCACCGGCGAGTGGATCGGTTG
Organism: Neptunomonas sp.; assembly: GCA_004195305.1. Taxonomy (GTDB): domain Bacteria; phylum Pseudomonadota; class Gammaproteobacteria; order Pseudomonadales; family Balneatricaceae; genus Motiliproteus. Next base: position 349 of record SDWN01000032.1, read on the forward strand.
TTTCGGCCTGACCGAGCCCGACGCCGGCTCCGACCCTGCCGGAATGAAGACCCGTGCGATTAAAGTGGATGGCGGCTACCTGCTCAAAGGCAGCAAGATGTGGATCACCAACAGCCCGGTGGCCGATGTCTTTATCGTCTGGGCCAAGCTCGACGGCGAGATCCGCGGCTTTATTCTCGAGAAGGGGATGAAAGGCCTGTCTGCGCCCAAGATCGAAGGCAAGTTCAGCCTGCGCGCCTCGATCACCGGTGAGATCGTGATGGATGATGTACTGGTCGGTGAAGAGCAACTGCTGCCTAACGTCAAAGGCCTTAAAGGTCCGTTCGGCTGTCTTAACAAGGCCCGCTTCGGTATCGCCTGGGGCGCCTTAGGGGCAGCCGAGTACTGCTGGCATGCCGCCCGTCAATACACCCTGGATCGCACCCAGTTCGGCCGGCCTCTGGCGGCCACCCAACTGGTGCAGACCAAGCTTGCCAATATGCAGACTGAGATCAGTCTGGCACTGCAGAGCTGCCTGCGCATGGGCCGACTGATGGACGAAGACAACTGCCCGGTAGAGTTGATCTCACTGCTCAAGCGCAACAACTGCGGCAAGTCGCTGGATATCGCCCGGGTTGCCCGGGATATGCACGGCGGTAACGGCATCAGCGATGAGTTCCACGTGATCCGGCACGTGATGAACCTGGAAGCGGTCAACACCTACGAAGGCACCTACGATGTTCACGGCCTGATTCTGGGACGCGCCATCACCGGTATCCAGGCGTTCAGCTGATGCCAGGCGCTCTGGACGGCATCCGCGTACTCGATCTCAGCCGCATTCTGGCGGGCCCCTGGGCCACCCAGATGCTGGCCGACTTCGGCGCCGAGGTGATCAAGATCGAACGCCCCGGCTGCGGTGATGATACCCGCAACTGGGGGCCGCCTTTTATCAAGGACAGCGAGGGCCAGGACACGGCCGATGCGGCCTACTTTCACGCCGCTAATCGCGGCAAACAGTCGGTCGCGGTGGATATCACCCAGCCCGAAGGTCAGGCGCTGATCCATCAGCTCGCGGCCCACTGCGATGTCGTGGTCGAGAACTTCAAGGTCGGCGGACTGCAGAAATACAACCTGGATTACGCCAGCCTGAGCGCGATCAATCCACGCCTGGTGTACTGCTCGATCACCGGCTTCGGTCAGACCGGTCCCTACCGCAAACGCGCCGGGTACGATTTTATGATCCAGGCGATGGGCGGTTTGATGAGCGTCACCGGCGAGACCGAGGGTTCACCGATGAAAGTCGGCGTGGCCCAGGTCGATGTGATGACCGGCCTCTACGCCTGCAACGCGATCCAGGCCGCGCTGCTACACCGCACACGCAGCGGTTGCGGCCAGCATATCGATCTGGCGCTGCTGGATGTACAGGTCGCCACCCTCGCCAACCAAGGCATGAACTACCTGGCCAGCGGCAAGGTGCCCGGCCGTCTGGGTAACGCCCACCCCAACATCGTGCCCTATCAGGCCTTCGCCACCACCGATGGCCATATCATCCTGGCGGTCGGCAACGACAGTCAGTTCGTCAAGTTCTGCGAATTGGCCGGACAGCCGGAGCTGGCGTTTCAGCCAGAGTTTGCCAGCAACCGGGCCCGGGTACAGAACCGCAACGACCTGACCCCGCTCATCGAGCGGCTGATGAGCAAGCACAGCAGCGATTGGTGGCTGGAGAACCTGGCCGAATGCGGCGTGCCCTGCGGTCCGATCAACACCCTGGATCAGGTCTTTAACGATCCTCAGGTGCAGCACCGGCAGATGCAGGTGGCGCTGGATCACCCCGATGCGGGTGCGGTGCCC
>SDWN01000264.1 GCA_004195305.1 Neptunomonas sp.
GCTTCATCGGCCCCAGCACTGCTGAGCCAGAGGTTGATCAAGTCCAGGGTGCGCTCGGAAAGTTGCGGCGCCTTGAACACGCCGCCGTTCAAGAGAATGGCGGAGGGCTGGATAAAGCTCCCTTGGGATTGACCTAAAAGCTCATCGGCAGCACCCTGCTGGCGGCTCAAGAAGGCCGCCAAATGACGCGACACAGCAGGGTCTTTGGCATAGGGCAGGCCGAGCTGATTGAGCGCACCGCGGGTTTGTTGCGCCGGATGTTCGTCTATTTCGACCAGAGGAAAGAAACCTTCGATCAACGTTTCGGTCACTTCATCGCGGGTCAGCTCGGTGCGCAGAGTGCCACCGATCAACTTGGATCCACGACTGGGAACCACAATCGGCACCGCGTCTAACGCGGGGTCGGCTAACAATTGCTCCTTGGCGTCGCGGCAGCCATGGGTCATTCCCAGTATCTGCCAGGGTTGCAGATTCTTGCCCTGTTGGGCGAGTTTGGCTTTTATTCGATAGGCCAGAGCCAGATCCATATTGTCGCCACCGAGCAGAATATGCTCACCGACGGCGATGCGATCCAGCACCAGATTGCCGCCACTTTCGCTGACCGCGATGAGCGATAGATCCGTAGTACCGCCGCCCACATCCACTACCAGAATGATATCGCCGACAGCGACCTGCTCACGCCAGTCAGCACCGCAATTATGCAGCCAGCTATAGACCGCCGCTTGCGGTTCTTCGAGTAATGTAAGCTGCTGAATTCCCGCGATCCGAGCCGCTTCGGCGGTTAACTCGCGCGCCCCCGGATCAAAAGACGCCGGCACCGTCAGGATGACCTCCTGATCCCTCAGAGGGGCACCGGGAAAGCGGTGATTCCAGGTGTCCCGCAGGTGCTCCAAAAAAGCGGTCGTCGCGTCAAGAGGAGATACTTTCGCGACCTCTTCCGGGCTGTTCAGCGGCAAAAACGCTTCATGCCGGTCGATACCCGCGTTACACAGCCAGCTTTTAGCACTGGAGACCAGCCGCATCGGCGTTTTACTGCCCAGATTGCGCGCCAGTTCACCCACCAGGAACGCCGGACTCTCGCTCCAGGGCAGCACCAGATCAGTGCTGTTGAGCTCCTGACCGTGGGGCTGATAGATAAATGACGGCAACTGAGTTTGAGCCTCAACCGCCCCAGGCTGGGTCAGCTGAGGGATAGCAACAACCTCAGGGAGTGCGCCTTCTTCGGCACTGAGCTCAACATAAGACAGCACGCAATGAGTGGTACCCAGGTCGATACCTACCGCATAACGCGTACTTTGACTGGCATCACTCATAACTCGACCTCTGCCGGCGCCAGGATGCGAACATCATGGCCTTTTGCCAGCTGAGGCAAGCGCACGTCCGTGACTTTCCAGCCGCGATGCACCAGGGTACCGGTGAATGGTGCTGAACCCACGACATTGCCTGTCAGGCGTACTTCAGAGGCGTCGAATCCCGCCGCCAGCGTCAGTCGGCTCTCTTCTTCCTCGCTACGAATCGGGGAAAGAGAAAAGTAGCTCGCAACCGCTTTGGTGCTGCCCTCATGCACTACCCGCGCGGCGGCACCGATATCCGCATCCGAGTAGCTGCTAAGGTCTTCGTGGACGAAGTCCAAAAAGCGCGCTTCTTGCTGCAACAGAGACAGCAGCTGCAAGGCCGAGTCAGGCGTGGTGTCTTTTAACATGGAGGGGCTGGCCGCTGCTTCGACAGGGACTGATTGTTGCTCTGGTGGCTGCTCTGTAGACTCAACATCAGCCACAGGAGATTTACGCATCAGACCCAAAAACAACACCAGGGCGAGCGTGGCCAAAATAAGGTGCAACGCATCAAAAGCAACGGGGATCATAATAAATTCAGTGGGCATAGCGGATTATCTTCCTTTATAGATCTGGAGAATCGTGGAATTGTTGTCACGTAGAATGCAAAACCCGCGCACAAGGGCTCAGTGTGACCGGTGCCGTCCAACCGGCATACTACTGGATTAACAGCAATTTGCTGTCGCTAAAATTATTTTTTTCATTCTGCATCGCAGCATGACGCTATTGCAACGCCTAAAGAGCAATACTAGGAGCCTGTCGGACTTAGCCGATCGTAGCGAGGGGAAGACGATTTGAGGCAGATTTTTCGATCTATCGAGGCGAATAGCGAGCTATTTAAC
>SDWN01000272.1 GCA_004195305.1 Neptunomonas sp.
GATGCTGGAAAAGATCGAAGCCTATGAAACGGAAAAACGCACGCAAGCGGCCGAACTTGTGAAGATCAACGCGCTGCTAAAAGGGCAGCGGACCGAAGAGGAAACCATCCAACTGGCCATCAAATCGTTGAACCTGAGCCTCAAGGCACTGAAACGTATGCGTGAAATCATCGTCGAAATATCATTCTTCTTCAAATCCTTCGCCGACTTTATGCAGCAGATCTTGGAAGCCTCAGGCGAACAGTCGGGGAGGATCCAGAAAGCCATCGATAGAGACTGCCTCACGAAGAATTTCACTCGGAGAATTAACCGAAATACGAACGATTTCTTCGTCACGCAAACCGCCGAATGGCAAGCGGTTGAAGTCGTGTCGGCCAAATTCATCGATAACTTCAAGGATGGCTGGAGCAAACTGAACAAACTAAGCGGGACCTATTTGACCGGTGACGAACTGACGTCCTACCTCGAAGTCGCGGCGGTCCAGATTGAATCCATCTCGTTCAAGCGCAGACAAGCTGCAACAGTCAAGCTAGCGGAGTTGGATCGGTATCGCGACCTTATCCGCGAGGAAGCGTAAATTGATCCTGCGGGTGGGCGGCACAAGGCGGCCACCCCGGCAATCATACAAATGAGCTGGGGGCAGGCTAAGCTAAATGATTATAATGACGCCTCAAGGTACGCGGTTGAGCGTTAGCGGATCAAACTAGGTGCCACTGGTGTTCAACATGGCTAAGTTTGTCCAGGAGCGATTTTCACCTTTATCGGGTCAGTCGCGGCAGCATCGTCTGGGATTCAGATCATCGGCTAACCGCATCTCGGTCAGGAGCTGCAGGAGAGCATCGAACAGCCCGCCCGTTGACGCGCCCAGTCGGGACGTTTGGCGGCGAACGTCTCCTTGCCGGGTTGTTCGTCATAGGGGTGGCGCAGCACCTCCAGCAGTTCGTGGATCAGGGAGAAATCCTGCTGTTCGGCCTTGTCGATGGCCAACTGAGCCAGGTAGTTACGCAATACATAGTTGGGGTTGACGGCGTTCATCCGTTGCCGCCTGATGGCATCGGGCGTGCCGTCTTGGCGGACGCGGTTGGCGTAGTCGCGTAGCCAGCTGCCAATGCGTTGCCGATGGGCGTCGGTCAGTTGATCGGGGGCGTAATAGGCATCCATCAGCGGGGCCATCAGGGATGCGTCGCTGGCTTGGCCAGGCGGGTTGCGGTCGAATTTCAGATCGGCCAGCAGACGGTAGAAGCGGGTCATGTCGGTCTCCACCAATTGCAACACCGCCAACAATTCGCTGACGAGTGCCTCGTCCGTCTGGGGATCAAAGACGCTTAATCCCAGCTTCTGCGCCATCATTGTCTGCCGCCCCTGTTGGTAGTGCGCCTGGTACCCTTCCAGGGCGTGCTCCAGAGGGGCTGCCTCATCGATCAGCGGATAGAGGGCGTTTGCCAGCTGCACCAGGTTCCACAGAGCGACTTCGGGTTGCTGACCATAGCGGTAACGACGCCCGGCCGCATCGGTGGTGTTGGGGGTCCAGTTGGGGTCGTAGTCTTCCAGCCAGCCGTAGGGGCCGTAATCGATGGTCAACCCCAGGATCGACATGTTGTCGGTGTTCATGACGCCATGCACAAACCCCACCCGCATCCAATGTAGGACCATCTCTGCCGTAGTGCGGCAGATCTCTGCGAACCACTGCCTGTACACCGCAGGACTGGGTTCGCCCAGGTGGGGAAAGTCGGTACGGATGCAATAGTCGGCAAGCTGTTTGAGCAGCGCCTTGTCCCCCCGGGATGCGAATAGCTGGAAGTTACCAAAGCGGGTGAAGGAGGGGGCGACCCGGCATACCACGGCTCCCGGCTCCTGCTTACCCCGGCCGTCGTAGAACATATCCCGCCACACCTGCTCGCCGGTCAGGCTCAAGCTTAGGGCGCGGGTGGTGGGGACTCCGAGATGGTGCATCGCTTCACTGCAGAGAAACTCGCGCACCGATGAGCGCAACACCGCCAGGCCGTCAGCAGACCTTGAGTAGGGGGTAGGTCCTGCTCCCTTAAGCTGTAGCGCCAGCCGCTGTCCCTGGCTGTTGATCACCTCGCCCAGGTTGATGGCGCGGCCATCACCGAGCTGTCCGGCCCAGTTACCGAACTGGTGGCCGCCATAACAGGTGGCATAGGGGTCCATGCC
>SDWN01000520.1 GCA_004195305.1 Neptunomonas sp.
CTCTAGTATCGCGGAGCAGGTGGTCGACGCTGCTGCTATCGCCTCCCCAATCACTGTTTCCCCAGGTCACCACTGAGCCGTCGGCACGCAGGGCAGCAAAGGCATAAGCTGCGCCGGAGATATGTACCACCGGGTTGCTGCCGTCGATTTAGCTGGCGACGCCGCTGCTGTCGCCTCCGGAACCACCCCAGGTCATCACAGAGCCGTTGGCGCGCAGAGCGGCAAAGGCGGAATCGGTGCTGACGATATGCTCTATTTGCGGTGGTTTGGTGAAGGTTAACGTGATGATGGCGCTCTGACCGAGGAAGTCGGTGATCTCATCTTCGGTCACGGTAATCATTGTATTACCGGTGCCCTGGAGGGTGATCAGTCCGTTGCTGAGCACCGTTGCAACGTCGGTGTCATCCGAGCTATAACTCAGGGAGCCTCCATTGCCGCCGGTTACCGCTGGAGTGAACGCACCATTGCCGTAACTTTTGGATATGGCCGGCACAATCGACAGCGGGGCGCCAGCACCTCTGGCCGCGGTGAGGGTGATGCTGGAACTCTGGGAGAGGAAGTGGGTACTCTCGGCTTCGGTGACGGTGATCGTGGCGCTACCGGCGCCCTGGAGGGTGACCAGACCGTCGCTTGTCACCGTCGCGACAGCGGTGTCATTGGAGTTGTAACTCAGGTCGCCGTCGTTCTTGGCTGTCACTGTGGGGAAAAACGGGGCATCGCCGTAGGTTTTTACGAATTCTTCGCTGACAACCAGGATGGAGTCTTGGGGTTTTTTGGGCGTATCCTGCCCTCCACCACAGCCTGATAACAGCAGGCTGCACAGCAGCGACAGTAAAATTGTACGCATTGAGAGGCGAGAATAATCCCTTATTGCCATGTGGTTCTGCTCCATGAACACCGATAAGACGCGGTCAACGCTACGCAATGCTATTTTCTTTTGATCATTTAATCAATATGTTAATGGTGTATGCGGTTTTGTTTCAGCCGCGGAACGAAAGGCGATGCTGGGCGAGGTAGAGTGGCGTGATGTAGCGCCCCTTCGGAAGGAAGTGAGTCCGAATCGAAGCCTGTTCCCGGGACAACGCCTGTGGCTGAACTGGGCCAGACGCCTCAACGCCAAATCAGCGTGGCTGCGAGTGTCTGCAGCCGCCCCGGAAAGGCTTCCCGTGATGTCCGCTATATTGGATCGGAGACTAGGCGGTAGGGCTCAATATTAGCCCACCCGAAAAGTCCGCAATGGGCGCAGGAGCTGAAGTCGGATGACCTATCAATAAGCCTCCACCTATGAACAGTGATGGCTTCCACGTCCATCATCAGATTGAATTTGGTTCATGCTGGGAGGCTCAAAACGAGCTGATCTGCTGCCTAAGATTCTTCGAGCCTGATGGCAACTAAGTAGATTAAGCCGCCGCCTCGCGTCACTCTCCTGAGTGACTCCTAAGGGCCGTGAAGAGCCTCTCATACCCCAGGACAACGAGCGTCCGCTCTGTGCGCGTTGCGGTAGTTTCCCTAGTTGGCCCAGAGCGGACATTTTGTCAGTGACCGTATATGGCAAGAGTTGCGACTTAGCCACCATACTAGAGTAGAAAGCAGGGGGATCAACGAGGTGTCAAATGTAAGGTCTGACCCCGAGCCAGTAGACCCCGAGCCCTTACCAAACCCGTAGTGATGAATTACTCATAGTCAGAAGCGTAAGTCTCTTCATACGTGTGCGAGTAAAGCTCAAATAAGTTGCCAAAGGGGTCTTCTAGGTAAACCATTTTGGCCTGCTTGCTATCATCTTCTGGATGGTAGCGCATGATGTCCATTCTTACTTTGCCGCCGAATTTTTCGGTATTGGCAATAACAGTATCGAAGTCGTCAGTTTGAAGACAGAAGTGGAAGATACCAAGTCGAGTAAAATCTACTTCGTGTCGCTCTTGTCGCTCTTTCATTTCAAACAGCTCAACGCCAATGCCGTCGGTTGTTGATAGGTGTGCGATGTTAAAGCCTTTAAACCCTTCGCCAAACACAGCAATACACATTTTACCGATAGCCGTCTCACGCTCTTCGACAACTTTGGTATTGTCCATCACGACTTTAAGGCCCAGTGCTTTAGTATAAAAATCAACGGCTTTGTCCATATCGCCAACCATAATGCCTACGTGATTCATTTTCATGATTTGCTCC
>SDWN01000752.1 GCA_004195305.1 Neptunomonas sp.
GCCTTTACCCCGGGCCGCACCGGCACGCTGTTCACCGAATTTGCGCTGACCCTGGCCGCCGCCATTATGGTGTCCGGCTTTGTCGCCTTGACGGCTGCACCGATGATGTCGTCGCGCATGCTACGGCATGAGAAAAAACACAGCGCCATCTACAACCTGTTCGAATCGGCACTCCACGGGATTACTCGTGGCTACCGCACGCTGCTGGATCTGACCCTCAAAGCCCGGCCGCTGATGTGGTTGCTGGTACTGGCCTCGGGTTACGGCTCCTGGGCGCTGTATCAGTCGATCCCGCAGGAGCTGGCGCCGACCGAAGACCGCGGCACCATTATCGGTTTCTCGATGGGGCCGGATGGCGCATCGGTTAATTTTATGGATCGCTACGCACGGCAGGTCGAGGGGATTTTTAGCAAGGTCGAAGAGGGTGACCGCTACTTTATGATCGTCGGTTTTCCCAGCAGCACCCAATCGATCGCTTTCCTGGGTCTCAAGCCCTGGGAGCAGCGCAGTCGCAGCCAGCAACAGATCGCCGCGAGCCTGATGCCGCAGATGTTTGGCGGCATCATCGGCACGATGTCTTTCCCGCTCAATCCGCCGTCGCTGGGCCAGAGCATTATTAACCGCCCGGTGGAGTTTGTGATCCAGACCAGCAGCGACTACGCGACGCTGCAGCAGATCACCACCCAGGTGATGGCCAAGGTGTACGCCAATCCGGGGTTTGTGCAGCCCGACAACAACCTGAAGCTGAACAAGCCAGAGCTGCAGATTCAGATGAACCGGGATAAGGTCGCCGATGTTGGTAGCAGCATCGATGTCATCGGCCGCACTCTGGAAACCATGATGGCAGGCCGAGAGGTGACCCGTTTTAAGCAGAACGGCGAACAGTACAACGTCATCCTGCAAGTTGAGGGCGTCGACCGCAGCAATCCCGATGACCTGACCAACATCTATGTTCGCGGCGATAGCGGGCAGATGATTGCTCTTTCCAATCTGATGCAGATCGAAGAGACGGTTGCCCCGCGCGAGCTGAATCACTTCAATAAAATGAAGGCGGTCACCATTCAAGCCAGCCTGGCACCGGGTTACAGCCTGGGTGAAGCCTTGCGTTTCCTGGAGCAGACGGTTGAAGAGGTGTCGCCTGGAGCACAACTGGATTTTGCCGGACAATCACGCGAGTTCAAGGCCTCCAGCAGCAGCCTGGAAACCACCTTTATCATGGCGCTGGTGTTTATCTTTCTGGTATTGGCGGCCCAGTTCGAGAGTTTCCGCGCCCCGTTGATCATCCTTATCTCGGTCCCTCCGGCGACGCTGGGAGGACTGTTGGCACTGAAATACAGCGGCGGTACCATCAATGTCTATAGTCAGATCGGCCTGATTACACTGGTGGGGCTGATCGCCAAACACGGCATTCTGATCGTAGAGTTTGCCAACCAGCTGCAGAGACAGGGGCGATCGCTGCGGGATGCGGTCAGGGAGTCCGCTACATTGCGGTTGCGGCCTATTCTGATGACCACCGCCGCAACGGTGCTGGGGGTACTGCCGCTGGCGATCGCGGTGGGCGCGGGCGCCGAGAGCCGGCACCAGATCGGCTGGGTCATCGTCGGCGGCATGTGTCTGGGCACCCTCCTGACCTTGTTTGTTGTCCCTACCGTTTATACCCTAATGGGCAAGATCACTCATCGCCCTGTTGAACCCGATCAACCAACGGTAGCGGTTATGGCAAGCGGGCATGATAACTGAGCATAACAATCAGCAGCCAGGGGTTAGCCTTAACCCCTGATACCCGACAACGGATAATTAACGACCGGGTCAGGTCATCGACCGGATATCGATAACAAGGAACTGCAACATGAAAGTACATCGCAAAAAACTGCTGATCACCCTCGCGTTGAGCCTGCTAAGCCAGGGAGCAACTGCCGGAGCGCTGAAAGAGATTTACCTCAAGGCGCTGACCAATGATCCGCAGCTACGGGCAGCCCAAGCCACTTTCCGGGCAGACAGCGAAGCGACTCCACAGAGTCGGGCGGGCTTGCTGCCAACGCTAAACCTGGGGGGTAGTCTGGGTTATAGCGATTCTCATCCAGGCACTAACGGCGTCAACAACAGCCTCAGCCTGACCCTGAGTCAGCCGGTGTTCCGGGCTCAAAACTGGTTCAGTTTTCAGCG